>JBDSUW010000145.1:0-19212 GCA_039927535.1 Chitinophagaceae bacterium
AAAAAACGTTCAGGAAATTCTTTCATAAACTGATTCAGCTTTAGTGAACCCGCTAAATCAGCAGTAAGGGCTACAACATTTAGATTTTTTCTAGCTGCAGCTACAATGCCATCGCCAAAGCCACTGCGGGTATCTTTATTTCCGGTTGATTGAATATCCTTTAATTGCATGATATTTTTTTGATGTGGCAAAAGTAAGGGTCAAAAGGCAATGGGCAATGGACAATGCCCGCCCGGCTGACGCCGTTCGGACGGGGGCAATGGGCAATAGGCAATAGGCAATGGGCAATGGGCAATAGGCAATGGGCAAGTGTTAATATTTATCGGGATTATTTATCATGTGGTTTAATAACCTGCCAATTTCTTCATTTTTTTGAATGAAATTTAAATGCTGATGAGTATCGATATACTTGCAAGCCAATGCAAAATCAAGCCATCCCGATGTTTCCGATGTTTCCATATCACTATCGCTAACCTTAGCAACAAAATCTGCAGGATATTGTTTCTTTCTGTAAGCTTCCAGCTGGTTTATGCAAACACTTCTGGAAGATCTTCTTATCTGGTCTGTAAGGGAATACGTTTCTTCCTTCGGAAACTTCTAAGTGATTTCAAAAATCTCCATTGCCAAATCAAAAGCAAGTTTGTAAACTTTAGAATGTTTTACATTAATTGCCGCCATAATCTATGTTTATAAGTCTAGAAGTAGTTTCACTATAAGAGATTTGCCTCTTGCCAATTGTGTATTCTTTTTTGCTTATTGCCAATTGTATATTGCTAATTAAGTTCACCCGGCTGACTTCTGAAAACTGTTTCGTCGGCTTTTAAAAATAACTCCCACTTCCAGGCTGTGGACATGATATCTTCCAATGAGTATTTTGGATTCCAGCCTAATGTATTTTTAGCAAAATCATTATTGGCATAAATGGCTTCAATATCTCCAGCTCTTCTAGGACCGGTCTCATAATTCAATTTTATGCCACTTATTTTTTCAAAGGCATGAATGGCTTCCAGAACAGAAACACCATTTCCACTTCCAAGATTGAATATTTCACAAAGGCTTCTGTTCTTTTTTTGTTCTAAATATTTTAATGCTAAGGTATGTGCATTTGCAAGATCGCAAACATGAATATAATCCCTGATGCAGGAACCATCTCTGGTAGCATAATCAGTTCCGTGTACAAACATTTTTGGTATTCGGCCAATAGCAGTTTGTGTGATGGCAGGCACAAGATTTTGCGGTTTGCCCAAGGGCATTTCACCAATGGCTGTGGAAGGGTGAGCTCCTGCTGGATTAAAATAGCGGAGAAGAATGGTTTGCAAGCCTGTACTTTTTGAAAATTCGTTTACAATTTGTTCTCCTATCTGCTTCGTCATTCCATAAGGCGATTGTGCTTGCATAAGCGGGGTGCTTTCTGTTACGGGCATTTCATCCACATTGCCATAAACGGTGCAGGAAGAAGAGAAAACAAAATGTGGTGTTTTAAATTCCTGCACACATTTCAATAAATTGACTAAGGAATTAATATTGTTCTCAAAATAAAGTAACGGGTCTTTTACGGACTCTTCTACCGATTTATAAGCAGCAAAATGAATTACACCTGTAATATCAGGGTTTTCTAAAAAAATAGCAAACGTGTCATCGTAATTACAAAGGTCAACTTTATAATTTTTGATCTTTTTTCCAGTTATTTTTTCAATACCTGAAAACATATTGGGATTTGAACGGGAGTTGTTATCAACAGAAATAACATCATATCCGTTTGCAATCAGATCCACGATAGTGTGTGAACCGATATAACCGCAGCCTCCTGTTACAAGTATCTTTTGCATAAAAAAATCCTAACAAAAGTCAGGATTTTTATTTTAATTAGATTTAATAATTTAAAATAGAATTACAATGTGATACACTCCGGCGGCAAGTAATGCACTCACAGGAATAGTTAATACCCATGCCCAGATAAGACTAATTGTAATTCCCCAACGTACTGCTGACAATCTTTTAGTTGCTCCCACACCCATTATAGCACCAGTAATTGTATGCGTTGTACTCACTGGAATTTTTAATGCTTCAGTAATAAATAATGTTATGGCTCCTGCAGTTTCTGCTGCCACACCTTCAAACGGTGTAACTTTTGTAATTTTTGTTCCCATCGTTTTTACGATCTTCCAGCCGCCGCTCATTGTTCCTAAACCTATAGCAGCATAACATGCAATAGGTACCCAGCCCGGCATTTGTCCAAATTCAGTAATAGAGCCACCAGCAATTAATGCGGCTGTAATAATACCCATTACTTTTTGTGCATCATTACCACCATGCCCTATACTGAAAGCTGCGGATGAAATTAGCTGTAACCGCTTAAACCATTGATTGGATTTGTGCGCATTTAATGTGCTGAGGTAAAGAGCAAAAACGGCCATTACAATTAATATGAATGCAAGTAAAAACCATTTGAAATTCTTCGAATAAAAAATTACCTGCCAGATATAAGCTTCGTAATGTGTTTTACTGGCTAGTATTTCTCTGCTAAATTCCAGCTTTAGTGATAAAAATATAGCTACGATAACCAGAATAATAAGTGAGAATATTTTAGAACGGAACCCTTTTTTAAAGGAACTCATAAACCATAGTGACATAATGAATGCCATAAGCATACCCACTAACGGGGCTATAAATATAAAAGCTGCGGTTTTAATGATGATGGGTGAATTAACTGCAGCAAAGCCTCCACTGGCAACGGCCGCTCCGGCAAAACCTCCTATTAATGTATGCGATGAAGAAGAAGGAATACCCAGTTGCCAAGTAAGCAAATTCCACATAATGGCAGCTATAAGTCCGGAGAAAATAACAATCATCATGTTGCCACCGGCTATTTTATCCGGATGAACTGTTTTGGCAACCGTATCAGCTACACCATGATCTTTGAAAATAAAATATGCCACTGAATTGAAAAGTGCAGCCCACAGTACGGCTTGAAACGGTGTAAGTACTTTGGTAGAAACAACAGTAGCAATGGAATTGGCTGCATCATGAAAACCATTGATGTAATCAAAGATGAGTGCCAGCACTATAACGGTTATGAGAAACGGTGTCATATTGTAATTTGAAAATGAAAGAATTTGAAGATTTGAAAATGATTGGTATTGCTACAAAACATTTTTAACTTCAGTTATGCATATTTAATGATGATTGATTCAATCACATTACTTACGTCTTCACATTTATCAGTTACAATTTCCATTACCTGATATATCTCTCTTTTCTTAATAACTTCTTTAGCATCGGGTTCATTTTCAAATAATTTCTCAATGCTAAAATCAAATATGTCGTCACCCTGGTTTTCAATGCTGTTGATCTTTACTAATGCTTCAGTAATACCTCGCATGTTTTTCATATCTCTTAATGCTGTAACCGCAATACAAACCTGTTCTGCACCTTGCTCAATAAGTTCTGCAAATTTTTGCATACCTGTATCATCAGGATTAACCTTGTAAAAATTAATTTTTTTCCCCGCTGCATAAATATAATCAGCAACATCATCCAGCGAAGTAGCCAGGTAGTGTATGTCTTCTCTGTCGAACGGCGTAATAAAGTTCCGACCTAATTCGGTAAACAGATTATGCGTCAGATCGTCGTTGGCATGCTCCAGATCTTCTAACTGACCGATAAGTACAGCTCTCTTATCGAATTCCGGTTCTGCTACAACAGCTTTTAGCAGGCTGCCCATTTTAGCCACATTATTTGCTACTTTTTCAAACAGCTCATAAAAGATCTTGTTTTTCGGCATGAAGATTTTGAGGAAAGATTGTAGTGCCATTGATTTAGTTTTAGTTGTTCAGGCTTGTCTGAATTGAATTACAAAAATACCGGGTGTAGATTACAGCCCCTGACTTTTTAATCAGAATTAATAATTTGATAATATTGATTTAAAATTAGGGTAACGATTCAATAACAAAGACTATATATTGCAGTAATTTTAAAAACTGCTTATGGCACCTCTTAAAAACAGTATAAAAAAAGCTTTTTTTACCGGTGTTTTCTCCATTTTATTTTGTTTTGCGGGTAGTTCTCAACGCTATTTATCGGATATTGATTCTTCTTTTTTTATAAAAGATACACTTCGCCCTTTTTTGAAAAGATTTGAAAACCTGAGAATTTCAGGATATATGCAGCCTCAATTTCAATTGGCGCAGGCTGATGGAGCAGCTTCATTTGAAGGGGGTAATTTTTCACAATTCTCAAAAAGCAGGTTTATGCTTCGAAGAGCCAGACTTAAAGTGGATTATCTGCTTTTGTCAAAAGCAAGTTTGCCCAAAGCACTTTTTACCTTCCAGATTGATGCTACTGAGCGAGGAGTAATTGTAAGGGATATGTTTATCAGGTTGTATGAAAATAAACACAACAATCTTTCTTTAACCGCCGGTTTTTTTGCCAGGCCTTTTGGTTTTGAAGTTAATCATGGTTCCTCTTCCAGGGAAACCCCAGAAAGAGGAAGAATGTCGCAGATATTGATGCCAGGGGAAAGGGATATCGGTGTAATGTTCAGTTTTGAACCACAAAAAAAAGAACATAAGTTACACAGAATGAAATTAGATGCTGGCTTTTTTAATGGGCAAGGCTCAGCCGGTACTACTGATTTTGACAGTTATAAAGATTTTATTAGCCGCTTTACGCTGCGGCCTGTTAAGATCAATAATTTTGAAATTAGTGGTGGCCTTTCTTTATTATTGGGCGGATGGAAAAATGGAACTAAGTATGTTAACAGAAGTGGTATTGCAAATAACGGGGATAAAATATTTATAACGGATTCTGCAGAATCAAACTTAGGTAAATCTTCTCCCCGGCATTATTATGGTGGAGATGTACAGTTAAAATTGCATCATGGATGGGGAGAAACCGAATGGAGAGCTGAATATTGGTTTGGTACACAGCCGGGCACATCTACCACTACTGCAAACCCGGGCACAATTCCTAACGCCAACGGATCACTGCTACCAACCTATGTCCGGCATTTTGATGGAGCATATTTTTATTTTTTACAAAATATTGTCAATACAAAACATCAGTTTATTGTAAAATATGATTGGTATGACCCCAATATAAAAGTGCAAAAAGCAGAAATCGGAAAAGCAGGAACTAACCTTACCCCTGCCGATATCAAATTCTCGACACTGGGCCTGGGCTATGCTCATAATTTCAATTCGCAGACAAAAATTATTTTTTACTATGATTTCGTAAAAAATGAAGCAACAAATTTCAGCAGCACCTCAACCGATCAGAAAGATAACATCCTCACTTGCAGACTACAGTTCAAGTTCTGATTGCAGTTAACATTTAGTTCATGTTGGGATTACAATTGCTTAACATGTACGTAACATGCGGATAACTTCTGGGGTACACCTTTGCCGAAATAACAAAATATGTTTTTCAGGATCAGGTTACTATTATCAGTTTTCTTTATCGGACTTTTTGCAGTTGCTCAAGCTCAAACTGTAAAACTTTCAGGTAAAGTTTTAAATGAGAAAAATGAGCCATTGGCTGGGGTTAGTGTAAAAGTGATTGGTGGTGGCGGAACAACCTCAGCAGTTGATGGCCAGTTTACTTTGAGTTTAATACCAGGGAAAAAATACGAGATTGAATTTTCAGCAATTGGTTATGAGGCGAAGCAAATAACCGATGTAGAAGTTAACCAGAACCAGGCTAATGAACTCAATATTGTATTAGTAGTAAAAGCCACGACAGGTGATAATGTGGTTATAACAACCAAAAAATCTTCCGCCAGAAATGAAACGATCAATTCAGCAATATCATTTCAAAAAAATACAAATACAGTTGCACAAATTGTAAGTGCAGAATCGATTCGCAGATCGCCTGATAAAAATACTGGGGAAGTTTTAAAAAGAGTACCGGGCACTTCGGTACAGGAAGGTAAATACCTTATCGTTCGTGGTTTGGCAGATCGTTATAACCAAGCTATGCTTAATGGCATTTTATTAAGCAGCACTGAGCCAGACCGAAAAACATTCAGCTTTGATATAATCCCTTCTTCAATGATTGATAACATTGTTATTAATAAGGCGTTTATTCCGGAGTTGCCGGGTGAGTGGGCAGGAGGGTTGGTGCAGGTAAATACAAAAGATGTTCCTGTAAGAGATTTTTTCTCTGTACAGATTGGTACGGGGATCAACACAAATACAATCGGCAAAGATTTCTACAGCTACAAAGGAAGTAAAACAGATTTTCTTGGTTATGATAATGGCTTTAGAGGTTTGCCTGATAATTTTCCCAATAAATCTACATTCGAAAATCTCGATAATGGACAAAAAGCTGCATTAGGTGGATCTTTAGCCAATATCTGGACAGCAGAAAAAAGTAATATTCCTCTTTTTAACCAGAGCCTTTCTTTTAATGGAGGATTTAAAAAAGAACTTGGCCATAATAACAAGCTGGCTGCTGTATTTGCAGTTAACTATAATAAAAGTAATAAAAGAACGGAGTTTGAAAACAGGATTATACGTTATCAGAATAATACAGCAGATATTTATTTTGATTATTATAATAATAAATATAATAAAGAAGTATTGGCTGGGGCATTGGCGAATATTACACTGCAATTGGGAAATAATAATAAGATTTCCTTCAAGAATATTCTAAATATCAATACAGCTAACTACGCTACACTAAGACAAGGTTTGGATTATGAAGGACGTACAGCCGGAACTCCAGACAATATCCGGGCAACAGAATTAGCTTTTAAAGCAAATACTTTTTTTAATACACAACTTGCAGGTGAGCATAATATTAAAAAGTATGATCTTAAGTTAAACTGGTTTGGAAGTTTCAATATTCTTGATCAGTATATTCCTGACCAAAGAAGGGTGCAATATGTACAAGATGATGCTACCGTCGCAACTTCCCCATACATAATTTTAATTCCCATTTCTAAATCGTCTCAGAAAAATGGTAGTCGCTACTTTGGATACCTGAGTGATTATGTATATACAGCCGGAGGCGATCTGAGTAAGAGTTTTAAGATTAAAGATTTATCGCAAACAATTAAAGCAGGTTATTTTTTTCAGGTAAAAGATCGTTTGTTTGATTCAAGACCATTCGCCATTTATCTGCCGTCTGGAAGCAACCAGTTTCAAAATCTTCAGCAGGATCAGGTATTTGCACCACAGAATTTTGGTAACGTTGCTGATAATAAATTGTTTTTTAATGAGCTGGCTGGTTCCAGTTACAGATATCTTGCCAATTCAATATTAAATGCAGGGTTTCTTCAGTTTGATAACCAGATAACATCAAAGCTTCGTGCAGTTTGGGGATTAAGGATAGAAGATTTTGATCAGATTGTTGGAAGTGTACGTAAAAGTGATCCCCGACATGTTTATAGTAGAGTTACTGATTATTTACCAGGAATAAATATTACTTATAAACTTGACCCCAAAACAAATTTCCGTGTTTCTGCTTCGCAAACTGTTGTAAGACCAGAATTCAGAGAACTAAGCACTTTCCAGTTTTACGATTTTGATTTAGGTGCAACTGTAGCAGGTAACACTGCATTGGTAAGAACGAAGGTGAGCAATTTTGATATTCGTTACGAATTATATCCAAGAGCTGGAGAGTTATTTACTTTCGGCGTATTCTATAAATATTTTAAAAATCCTTTAGAAGCATATATCAATCCTGCATCGGGTGATGGAAGTACCTATAACCTCTTAAATGCAAAAGAAGCAAATGCATTTGGTGCCGAGTTCGACTTTAGAAAAAAACTGGACTTCAGCGAAGCACTTAAAAACTTTACGGTACAGGGCAACTTCTCTTATATATTCAACCGGGTAAAATCCTTAGACCGTTCAATGCAGGGACAAAGCCCTTATCTGATTAATGCTGCTATACAGTATGATATAGAGAAACTTGGGGTGAATACTACTTTACTATTTAACCAGATCGGCAGAAGAATAGCATTGGTAGGCGGTAGTGATCAGCCTCCTGTTTGGGAAAATCCACGGCCAATTCTTGATTTCCAGATTGCAAAAAAAATATTCAAGAACAAAGGAGAGCTAAAGCTGAATGTGTCTGACATTATCAACAAGCAGGCCATTTTCTATACTGATCTTAATGACAATAATAGATATGATAAAGCTATGGATGCTTTTGTAATTAAAAGAAAGTATGGCACAAATATTAGTTTTTCAATCGGGTACAATTTCTAAAACAAATACAAATTATAAAACCAAAAATTTAAAATAAAAAACATGAAAAAGTTATTTCTCTATACCATTTTAATAAGTGCTATATCGTTTAGCTGCCGGAAGATTGAAGTTGACGGTGGCACAACAGTTATTACTCCTCCAACTGGCACTACGGAAAATACAATTCTTGAAGGAAGAATAAGTGAAAACCGTACATTAAAAGTTGGGTTTACGTATAAGCTTCGTGGCCTTGTTTATGTAACAAACGGAGCCATCCTTACCATTGAGCCTGGTACAAAAATCGTTGGTGAAAAAGGAAAACAAGGTGGTCTAATCATTACCCGTAGCTGCAAAATTATTGCAGACGGAACGGTTGATAAGCCGATTGTATTTACTTCTGAAGAAGCATCGCCACAAAGGGGTGACTGGAGCGGCTTGGTTATTTTAGGAAATGCCCCAACCAACTCATCATTTAATGGTACGGCTGGTATTGGTGAAATTGAAGGCGGAATAAATAACAGTGATGGTTTGGGTTTATATGGTACACCAGCTTCGCAAGCTCAAAATCCTGCTGACAACAGCGGCATCCTTCGCTATGTTCGCATAGAATATGCTGGCTATGCATTTTTACCAGATAAAGAAATCAATGGTTTAACATTTGGTGGTGTTGGAAGTAATACAATAGTAGATAATGTGCAGGTATCTTATGCTAACGATGATTCTTTTGAGTGGTTTGGCGGTACTGTAAACTGTAAGCACTTAATTTCTTTCAGAACATTGGATGATGATTTTGATACCGACAATGGTTTCAGTGGAAAAGTGCAGTTCGGTATTTCAGTAAGAGATTCATCAGTAGCCGATATTTCAAAAAGTGAAGCTTTTGAAAGTGATAATGATGCAAACGGTAGTTCTTTATTGCCACAAACATCAGTTGTATTCAGTAATATGACTGTAATGGGACCAAAAGCTACTTTAACGAATACAGGAAACAGTTTGTTTGTTTGGGGAGCACAGATCAGAAGAAATTCCAGTATGTCTCTGTTCAATTCCATTATTATGGGTTATCCAAATGGTCTGTACATTGATGCTACTAAAGGAGTGCCAACGGATAATAATATTCCTGCTTCCCTATTTGTGCAGAATAATATCATTGCAGACTGCGCTACACCTGTTTTGTATAGTATTGCAGGAAATGCAAATGTTCCAAATACAGCTAATACCACTGCTACTATAACTGCATGGTTTAATACACCGGCTTATGGAAACAGCATATTGACTAACAATACAGATGTGCAGCTTACTGCACCTTTTAACTATACTGCTCCGGATTTTAATCCGGCAAGTGCTGCTTCTCCTGCTGCTACGGGTGCAAGCTTTACAAACCCAAAATTAACAACTGGATTTACTTCTGTTAGTTATAAAGGGGCATGTGCAGTTGGTGATACATGGTGGAAGACATGGACTAAATTTAATTAAAATCAGTACACTATAATATTAAAGCATCCCGAAAAAAACCGGGATGCTTTTTTAATTTTTAAGATATTTGCCCGAATGAAAAATAATTTAATTTTTATTGTACTGATATTTTTTTTGACAGCTTGTTCAAACACCAACAACCATGCGATAGTAGTAAAAAGCAAAATTGATAAGCACTGGCTGGATTCAGTAATAAATAATAGTGATAGCAGTTACATAAAGAAGTATAAAAGAACTGATTTTGCTAAGGCTGAATTTTATATTAATAAAAAAGATTCATCCGTTTGCCAAGTAATGAAAGATTCAGCTGGTATGGTAAGGCAGGTTATTATTGCTAAAAATGATGTTCGGAAACATTTTTTCCAGTACTATGCTAATGGACAGTTAGAAGCTTATTTGCTACTTGATGAATACGGCCAGTATCATGACTCCGCAACTTATTATCACGAAGACGGAACAGTGGAAAGCAGCGGCTGGTACAGGCATGGTTTAAAATATGGTGAGTGGGAAAATTATGACACTAAGAGGAATAAATTAACGACCAAAATTTATGATTCCAATGGGCAGATAAAAGAATAAATTAAAAATTTGAATGCTTAATCTTAAAATAATTTTTAAGTAACCCTATAGTAATAAAGTATTCGAATCTTTATATCAGTTCTTATTCTATTATATATTATTGCTCAAGTCAGGTTTTGTTTTATCTCTGTCAGCAGCAGTTTTCTCATACAGTTACCACCCAGGCAGGACAGACCCTGGGTGGTTTTTATTTTATACCTTACAGCAAAACTGAAAGAATGAAATTATTTTTACCTGTTGCATTGCTGCTTTGTTTTGTTTCCTGTTCTGAGAAATCTGCCACTGGTAAGCAATTAGCTGGCAGCGACAGCCTCGTAATCAATTTTAACGTGCCACAAACAAACAACATTGCAAAAACAGTAACCACCACTGAAAGCAAAGCCATAAAAAAACTAGCTGCATTTGTTGACAGTAAAACAGCAGAGGCTTATAAATGTGGTTACGATGGAAACCTACTTTTTTATAAAGAAGGAAAGTTATCCGGCGATGTATCGTTTAATTATTCAGGCGACGGTTGCCATCATTTTATTCAGGAAGTGAATGGCGATTTGAGTAGTACGGCCATGAGTAATGAAGCATCAAATTTTTTAAAGAGTCTAAATCAAGGGAAGGATTGGTATTAGTCTTTCTTTGTATCTAGAGTAAATCCTACTGATGTACCCACATTCTCTTTGCTCCGTACATGAATGGTTTGGTCGTGGGCTTCAATTATGTGTTTGCAGATGGCAAGACCTAAGCCACTTCCGGTTACATCGATACTTCTGCCTTCTTCTGTTCTGTAAAATCGTTCAAAAAGGCGGGGCAGGTATTTTTCATTGATACCTATTCCGTCATCAGATATTTCTACCAGTAAATGTTTGCCATCTGTATTATACATGCTTGCAGTAATGGTGCCTTTATGTTTTCCGTATTTAATTGAGTTTTCAATTAGGTTTGTAACCACCTGTCTCACCTTTTCTTCATCCGCAAAAACGGTAAGCGGTGTTTCGCATCCTTTTTTAATTATGCAGCGAAAGTTTTTTTCGTCAGCTTTTAAGGATAAACTTTCATACACTTCTTTCACCAGGTCTTGTATGACAAAATTTTGTTTGTATAATATCAGTTCACCTCTTTCCAGGCTCGATATTTCATCAAGATCATTTAGTAGGTTATTCAACCGGTCTACGTTCTTCGATGCTTTTTCCAAAAATTTCTTATTGGTAACTGGGTCTGCCATAGCTCCGGATAATAAGGATTCGATATAGCCTTGAATTGAAAATACAGGTGTTTTAAATTCATGCGAAAGATTTTGCAAAAATTCCCGGCGAAACTGTTCGTTTTGCCGGAGTATTTCTATTTCTTTCTTATTTTCTTCGGCCCAGGCCTCCACATCTTCCCGCACTTCATCAATACTTTTTTGCGGCAGCACATATTTATAATAGGTCTCTTCCTTTTTTGAAGCTTTGGTCTGGTAAATGAATTTATAAATGAGCTTGATCTTACGATAAATAAACTTTTCCAGCATAAAGGAGATAAGAATATAGGCGCCGGCAAACAGAATGATCAATGAACCTGCTGCCCAAAGCCAGCTATCTTCTACAAAATATACCAGCACACTTACCGGTATAGCCAGCACAATAGCGGTAATTGCAGCCAGTTGCTGCGGAGTAATATTTTTTGTGGAGAACATGATTGCGAAGGTACAAGGAACAAGAGACAAGGGACAAGAAGACAAGGGACAAGAAGACAAGGGACTTGTGCCTTGAACTTTGTATCCTGCGCCTTACCTTACAATTCAAACTTATATCCCACACCCTTCACTGTCGTTATGCAGTCTATACCTATCTTCTGCCTTATCTTTCTTATGTGTACATCAATGGTTCTGTCGCCAACAATTACTTCTTTTCCCCAAACAGCATTTAATATTTCGTGGCGAAGAAAAACACGGCCGGGTTTTAATGCTAATAAGTAAAGTAGTTCAAATTCTTTTTTGGCAAGAATTATTTCTGTTTCATTCAGCTTCACAATAAAGCGTTCCGGATCTATGATCAGGTTGCCAATAGCAAGAATTCTCGCATCTGATTTATCAACTCTTCTGAATAATGCATTAACTCTGCTTAAAAAAACCTTCGGACTGATAGGTTTGCTGATATAATCATCAGCACCGGTTTCAAGCCCTTTTATATGTGTGCCTTCATCATTTACAGCTGTAAGAAAAATAATAAGTGTTTCATTAAAGGCGGCCTGGCCTCTCAATATCTGACATACTTCCACTCCATTCTTTTTTGGCATCATTACATCCAGTATTACCAGGTCGGGCTGATTGCGGCGGGCTTTTTCAAGAGCTTCATCACCGTCTTTAGCGGTAATTACTTCGTAACCTTCGTTGTCAAGATTAAATTTCAGTATCTCCAGAATGTCCGGTTCATCGTCCGCAATTAATATTTTCCGGGCTTTTGGTTCCATGCAGGCTTAATTTTTGCAAACCTACTGGGAAATACCGGCGCAGTGAAATTCTATAGTACCAGTTTACCTAACCTTAATAATAACATAATATGAACTGCATCGGCAGAACTTATAAATTAATTTTACGAAGCAGGCAGCTAAATCATATATAAATCCGTCAATATCAATACTCAAATAGTAAAAACCCTATTAAATAAAGCCTTAGTACCTTTGCTTTTTTAAACCTTATGATGAAGTTGAGAAAACATATACCACTTTGCCTTTTTCTTCTGATATCCAATCTATTGTCAGCACAGGGTGTCAGCATTGCCGATACGGTTAAAATACCTCAAACTTATAAACCGGAGTTCAGACGGCAACTTAATCATGATAAAATAGATGCAGAGCAAAAGGCCATTCTTGCATCGGACGGTAAGGCGGATAGCTTTTTTAATACATCTAAAAATGATGATGTCAATTACATTGTTACCCAGGCATTGATAAAAAAGGTAGACAACCTGCAGTTTTTGATAGAGAGTGATACCTTATTTGATCATCGTTTGAAGGTGAATTATCTCTACGGCATAGAAAATGTTCTCAAGTATTTCAACATCGCCTGGAAGCAGAACTCCGATAAAAAAGTAAGCCCTTCCAGCCTGCCACTTATTATAAGTGCTTATGAGGACTGCATTGCAAAAGACAGGAACAAACAGTCAATAGAACCTGTAATAAACAGATTGCCTTACGATGCTGGTAATGCAGTGTTAGGAGCCAATATATTTGATAAGAATGCAGGATATACTAATGCAAAGAATAACCTGATATTGAAATTTTGTATACTACATCCGTCCAAAATGCTGGCAACTTTAAAGGAAAATCCAAATATGCCTTTTGCAGATAGTATGGTAAGGGCAATAGACAAAAGAAAGTATGCACGGCAGTTGTATGATTATTCGCAGGCCTATAATCATTTGGGTTCTGTTATCAGAAATATTACTGACGATGATTTTATAAAGACCATTGTGCAAATGGCCAAGAGTAAAAGTGGACAGCAATATTTTCCCTTTCTTGATAATATTGTAAAGGGTAAAATGACGATTGAGGAAATTGATGTTGTTAAAAATGACTCTTTGCAATACTATAAGCTACTCGTGAAAACACAGATGGATTATGCAGAAAGGGCAATGAATAAAGACACAGCCTTTGAGTTTGCATCCCTCACAACAAGATTAGTAGAAAAAGCAAAATTAAGTTTTGTAAATATTATCAATGGCTTACATAATGAAAATACAGAGTTTAGATTCAGAAGCATTCAGCCATTAACAGCAGAGGAGCTTTATTACCTGGCAGTATCTTCTGATGGCTCTATCTATACTTCGAGTTTTGTGAAAGGGATTTTCCCGTTAATGATGAAGAAAATAAATTACCGGGGCGATTCATTACTAATGAGTCTGCACTTTGATAAGTACAGAAAGTTTATCAAAATGTCAGCCGGATTTAATATGCTGGACATCTTCCTTAAATCATTTCCTAAAAGTGATAATCCGGATGTGGAAGATCCCGCCAGTACATTGATGAGAGCTTTTGTAAAAAATTTAGAAAAATCAGATGGTATTGAAGATGGAGTAGATGTGGCAGATTCTTATGCAAGTATTGTAGAAACGCTGAAGCCTGTAGCTGATCAGATGTTGAAGAACATTCAGGATAACTACAAAACAAACCTTGAGCAGGGTAATAAAAAAGGAATAGCTATTTATAATATCTTAAATAAATTATTTCTTTCCGCTGATACTACACAAAAGATTGATCTTACAAAAGAGTTGAGCATTCCACCAATATACGAAGTGCCTTATGCTGCATTAACGTATGATAGTAACAACCATGTTGCGGTACAGTTGTTTATTTATGGCGACAAAGATGGCATAGGTCTTTTCCCCAGCCTTATAAGTATGTTCAATAATTCTAACTGGAAGATTGATGGCAGCAATAAGCAATGGGTAACTGTTACAGCCGCAAAGGGAATGCCTGTAACACTTTATATGAACAGACCTTTGCCTGAAGAAACTAATGCAGATGCTGAAGCGCAGGCGGCATTGTGTAAATATCTTGCAGCCAATAATATTGTTCCGAAAGTAACCATTAACAGAGGGCATAGCTATAATGCGCCTTATACAATTGAGCAAATGTCAACTGCTTCCAAAATAGTTTTCATGGGATCATGTGGTGGTTACCGTTCTATACATGATATTCTTATAAAGGCTCCCGATGCACACATCATTGGCACCAAACAAATAGCCGATGCGCCGGTTAATAACCCTTTCTTAAAACTCATTACAGAAAAGTTGAGAACAGGTAACAATATTGAATGGATACCATTCTGGAAAGAGCTTAGTAAAATGGCAACTGATAAAATATTTGACGACTATGTGCCACCACATAAAAATCTTGGGGCTCTTTTTATTAAAGCGTATAAGATAGCAATGGGAGAGGAAGAAGATATTCAGACCGATTAATAGCTTTCTTCTTTCTACATTTGCTGCAAGTCTTTCATTGTACAAAAAACGTTAACTCCAGAAATTGTCTTCAGCAGCCAGCAAGAGTTTTTTTGATTTTTCTTTGCTACGCAGGGTTTTTCAATACGCAGCACCGTATAAGAAAAAGTTTTACCTGTCGGTGGTATTAGCGATTCTGTTGGCCTTATTTACACCAGTACGTCCGCTGCTGATTCAATTAACAGTAAATAAGTATATCGCCAATGCACTAGCAGATATGGTTGTAAAAATTACAATTATACAAATTGGTTTGATTGTAATTGAAACAGTTATGCGGTTCCTATTTTCTTTTACTACCGCTTTACTGGGTCAGTCGGTTATAAAAGATATTCGGGTTAATGCTTTTAAGAAAATCCTCAATCTCAATCTTTCTCAGTTTGACAAAACACCAATCGGCACATTAACAACAAGGACGGTTAATGATATAGAATCTATCAATGATATTTTTTCTGATGGCCTTGTCCCAATCATTGCAGACCTGCTTTCCATTGTTTGTGTGCTTGGGTTTATGTTTTGGAGTGATTGGCAATTAACGCTGATAGCATTGATCCCATTTCCCATAATTATTATTGGTACATATTATTTTAAAGAAAGTATCAAGAGGTCATTTATAAAAGTGCGGAACGCCGTTGCAAACCTGAATGCTTTTGTCCAAGAACATTTAACAGGAATGTTTATAGTGCAGGCTTTTGCATCTGAAGAAAGAGAGTTTAAAAAGTTTAAAAAGATAAATAAGGACCATCGTAATGCTAATATCAAAGCCATCTTCGCTTATTCTGTTTTTTTTCCAGTGGTAGAAATTATTCTTGCTGTTTCTGTTGGATTAATTGTTTGGTATGGAGCTGGCCAAAAAGCAGAAGCCGGAACAATCATTTCATTTATTCTTTGTTTGAATTTACTTTTTCGGCCGCTTCGGGTAATTGCAGATAAGTTCAATGTATTGCAAATGGGCATCATAGCCAGCGAAAGGGTTTTTAAAGTAATGGATATTGATGATGTGGCAGAGGATAAAGGACTGTATGCTCCTGAAACAGTTAATGGCAAGATTGAATTTGATAAAGTGAGTTTTGCCTATGTAGATGACAACTATGTGTTGAAAGACATTTCTTTTAAAGCTAACCCTGGAGAAACAATTGCTATCGTTGGCCACACTGGTAGCGGTAAGAGTACAATTGTAAGTTTACTGAACAGGCTATATCATATTCAAAGAGGTGCAATAAGAGTTGATGATGTGGATATAAAAGATTTTAAATTGGACTCACTGCGTAAAAATGTGGGTGTGGTATTGCAAGATGTATTTTTATTCTCAGGCTCGGT
This sequence comes from Chitinophagaceae bacterium, assembly GCA_039927535.1. Taxonomy (GTDB): domain Bacteria; phylum Bacteroidota; class Bacteroidia; order Chitinophagales; family Chitinophagaceae; genus JJ008. Next base: position 16,541 of record JBDSUW010000145.1, read on the forward strand.
AATGGATAATATTACGTTAAGAAATCCAGACATTTCTAGAGAGAAAGTAATTGAAGCAGCAAAGTTGATTGATATGCATGATTTCATTATGAGGCTGCCCGGCGGATATGATTATAATGTAAGAGAAAGAGGAGCGACTTTATCGTTGGGTCAGCGGCAGTTGCTGTCTTTCATAAGGGCAATGTTGTATAAGCCATCCATTCTTATTCTGGATGAAGCCACTTCTTCTGTTGATACGGAAAGTGAACGGTTAATTCAACATGCTATTGATACATTGATTGAGGGACGAACATCGATTGTTATAGCTCACCGTCTTTCTACCATCCGAAAAGCCAGTAAAATAATAGTGCTTGACAAAGGCGAAATCAAAGAAATGGGCACTCATGATGAGTTGTTGCAAAAGGAGGGTTTTTATAGCCGATTGCATGATCTGCAGTTTGAAAAGGGAGTAGCTAATAATTAGCAAGCATCTTAGTTTTTTAGTAAATTGCAATAGTAATGAATGACTACAATAAATTAACAACACAAGAACAAGAAGCACTGTACAATAACTTTCTGCAGGAGCCGGATGTTTTTTATGAAAAGGCTGCAACAGATCAGTTGAAAGCTGCTTTAAAAAGGTCTTACAAAGAAAGATTTACTGTAATGACAGGGTTAATGAAAATGAATATCATGTTTTCAAGAGCCAAAATAATTACAAAGAATAGTAACTCCCAACAAGCCTGATGGATATCTTTAATGATGATTTATTAGCATTCTGGAAGGCCTCGAATAGTTTTCAGGTAAAATGCATTATGGTAGGCGGCGTGGCCACCAATTTCAATGGCTATCAGCGAACTACAGATAATATTATTGATGTTTGGATAGATGATACTGTTGAAAATCGCAGAAAGTTCAGATTTGCCTTTAAAGAATACTCAGGGGAAGATTTTTCCATGATAGAACGAATGCAAATAATTCCTGGCTGGACAAATTTTAATTTGAATAATGGATATAAACTAGACTTAATGGTTAAAATGAAAGGGTTGGAAGACTATTCATTTGAAGAATGTCATAAATCAGCTACAATTGCTGAAATAGATGGAATACTTGTACCCTTTTTACACATTAATCATTTGATAGACAATAAAAAAGCGGTAAACCGTCCAAAGGATCAGATCGATGTTATTTACCTAGAAAAGATCAGAAAAATTCAGGATGAGGAGGGCAAATAAAAAAAAATCTGAATTACAGCAAATTGTCTCTTTTCTATTCCCATTTTCACCCCTTCACCCTTATCTTTGCCGCAAATTTCGGGATAGGTATGGTAGTACAACGTTTCAAATCCTTTACTGTAGCGGTTTTCAGCTTATTTTTCTTACTAATTTCTGTGTCAGCTTTTGCTGAAGGCGGAGAAGGTGAAAATGGAGATAAAAAGAAAGAAGGATTTAATGCTGCAAAAGTGATTTTTGGCCACGTCTTGAACAGTCATGAATTTCACTTTATGGATATTGGCGACAAGCCTGTTACAATTCCGCTTCCAATTATTTTATATTCTCCCCAGAAAGGATTTACATCTTTCATGTCGTCCAAATTTGAGCATGGTCATCATGATTACCAGGGATACCGTATGTTGAATGAGCATACAATGCATGAAATGAAGCTTGACCCGAAGAAATTTTCAGAAGGAGATATTGTAGGGGTAGATGCAAGTGGAAATTTAAATCCGTCAGTTAAGATTTACGATCTATCACTTACCCGTAATGTGGTGCAGATGTTTTTGGCATTGATTGTATTTGTATGGATCATGTTACGCATTGCAAAAAGATATAAAAGCGGTGTTGGTGTTACATCTGCTCCAAAAGGTTCGCAAAGTTTATTAGAACCTGTTATAGAATTTGTGAGAGATGAAGTGGCAAAACCAAACCTTGGTCATAAATATGAGAAGTACCTGCCTTATTTATTAACGCTGTTCTTCTTCATCCTTATCAATAATATTTTCGGATTGATTCCTGGTTCGGCTAACGTAACAGGAAATATTGCCTTTACAGTAGTATTGGGTCTAATTTCATTTGTGGTGATAATGTTCAGCACCAACAAACATTACTGGGGTCATATTTTCAATCCGCCGGGAGTGCCATTGGGTGTTAAATTTATTTTGGTGCCGGTTGAATTCCTAAGTGTTTTCATCAAGCCGTTTGCCTTGATCATTCGACTTTTCGCCAACATGGTGGCGGGTCACATTATCATTATCTGTCTTATTTCTCTCATATTTATTTTCGGACAATTAAGTCAGTATGCTGGTTGGGGTGCATCCCCTTTGGCAGTAGGATTTACCATCTTTATTTATTTTATTGAAGTGTTGGTAGCATTTATCCAGGCATTCATTTTCGCTATGCTTACGGCCGTATTTATAGGCCAGGCATTGGAAGGTGCGCATCATGATGATGTGCATGTGCATGATGATGCAGTGGTAGTTTGATAAAGTTTTTTTTTAATTATAAAAAGTAGAAAAATGGATTTATTGAATGTGATTCTGTTGGAAGCAGTTGCAAACGCAGGTGGTGCAATAGGAGCAGGTCTTGCTGCAATCGGTGCTGGTATCGGTATCGGATTGATTGGTAAAGGCGCTGTAGAAGCTATTGCCCGTCAGCCGGAAGCATCTAACGATATCCGTGCAAACATGATCTTGA
>JBDSUW010000146.1:0-2644 GCA_039927535.1 Chitinophagaceae bacterium
AAAAGCTTTAATGCCAGCTTTCGTTATTTTACAAATAGTTTGCGGATAATTATTACTGAATTGCTTGACTACATCAATATAACCTGCGTCTTTCAACTTTTGTATTTGCACACTAAGATTACCTGCAGTAGCATTTGTTTTTTCCCGGATAAAAGTAAACTCAGCCTCCTTTACACTAATAAGAAGTGACATAACAGCTAAGCGGAGTTGCGAATGTAATATGGGATTAAGATCCTTAAACATTGACTGTCTTTAATTCCCTTTTGGCTTTTTGATAATCCTTTTCCATAATAATTCCGGGAATTAACCATGCAACAATTGCTGCAAATGCAACGAGGAGTAAATCAATTTTGAAAGTTGTAAATAAAGATACAATACAACAAACCCAGCAGACTAATCCGCCCCATAACATTGGCTTAAATTTCAATGCCATCCCTGTAACAAAAGTTGGCAACCCATAGAGCATCAGGAAAAATGCAGAAACATACTCTGAAAATTTAAATGCAGATGAGTGTCCGGCCAATTCCCTGTATTCTTTAGCAACCGGTTCCCAATCATTGAAAACAAAGTTGATGGTCATGATCAAAAGAAAGATACATATCCCAAAGCTGAGCCATAAACTATTATTATATACATCTTCATGCAGCTTTACTTTCCGTTCTTTTTTTCCTTTGATTGAAATAAATATTTGCGGTATTACTGCAATAAAAGTGAGCAAATAGATATCAAAAGGCAGTTGAAAGTCAAAATGAATTTCAGCTAATTTTACCAATGAGCAAATAGCAATAACTGCTCCCCACATCATTGCTCCGATGCCTGTATCATGACAAGCTTCCTTTGCCTTATTGATCATGGATGTAATCAGATCAAGACTTTCTTTTTCCGTTAATTGTTTTTCTGCCATAGTTTATATGCTTAATAAATAAACTGATTGCTGTTTTCTTCCTTATTTATACTGCGATAAAAAATAAACAACTGAGCCTCTTCCCCACTGCGGTTCTGTAGTACTACCGGGCTTGCTTGTCTTAAAAATGCTATCTGCTTTTTCAAATAATTTTTTGGCTTCCTCCTTACTCCCACCGAATTGCTCTGGTGTATAATACTTATCCTGTGCTTCCAGAATATAAACTCTTGGATTATTTTTATTAATTGATTTTGCTTTTTCCAAAGCTTCAGATGCTTTAGCGCTTTCTGTCATAAAACTTGCCATCGGGTTACCCATCATACGAAGAGAATGTACCATTTTGATAACACAGAATATCTCCGAATTATCTTTACTTAATGCTGCAGCTTTGTTAATTAGCTGCTCTGCCTTATCTGCCATAGGATCGACTATTGCAGAATTATCACCAAAACTTCCGTCCTGAGGCATCGAAAGGGTGCCTGCCATTACTGTACAATACGCTGCATAATAATAGGGCTCCCATTGTGTTTTTTCTGCACCGGCAATTCTTTCAAAAGTATTAGCCAGATCTTTCAATTGATCTACACTGATATTTGAATCCAGCATCGCCACTTTGGGCTCCATCGCTTTAATATATTTCTCGTTTTGAGCAAATGTGGCCGTCATCATTAATGAAGCCACCATTACAAATAATCCTTTTTTCATGGTTGTTGTTTTAATTTTTTTAAAAATTTATAATCCGTTATTAATTACTTCATCGCTTCTGTCTACTCCGAAACTGATAAATGCTCCAATAAATACAAACATTCTGGATGTTGGCACAATTGCTTCTTTCCTGTATCCGTTATAAGAATACTGATAACCATAAGTTTGTTTAAAATTGAAAATATTGCTAACCTGGAAAACATATACTGCATAAGACTTAGGGTTTTCTTTTCCGATGAATGGAAGATAGTTAATCGAGAGGCTCACATTGTGATAATCCGGAATTGTGCCTCTGTCATTAAATTTATAGTTTGAACCATCAAACCCAATATTGTAATAAGGCCGGCCGCTTGCATAATTGTAGGCAATGTTCAGGTTCGATTTAAATTTTTGAATAAACTTTTTAGTAACAACCGACATTGTGTGTTTTGCCGCAAAATTGGGCGTAATTGCAAACGGGAAGTTTAAGAAATCTCTTTTAGTGTCCAGGTATGAATACGAAATCCAATAATCGAAATTTTTAATTGTTTTTTTATCCCTCCAGAAAAATTCAATGCCTCTGGCATCGCCAAATCCATTATTATTGATAGCCGCTTCTGTAAATCCTGTTGTTCCGGTTTTTACAAGGTTATCATATTTTTTATAAAACACCTCTGCTCTGAATGACTGCTGATTCACTACTTTTTGAAACTGAACAATGTAATGTGTGGCTTTCATAAAATCCAATGCATTGGGAGAAGGCAAATATTTACGATCCGGATTCTGATAGAATACTCCATATGCCAGCGAAGCCTGTGTTCCTTTTCCTAATTTGTAGGCCAATGAAAATCTTGGCGCAATGTTTATTTTATCAAGTATAGAAGAGTGTTCAAGGCGAAGACCGCCTTTTATTGCAAGGTCGTTTGTAGCATACACATCTCCCTCAGCAAAAAATGACTTAATATCTTCTTTTAAACTATTGGAGTATTGCTGATCATTATAAGCTGTATAAGTAAGATGATCATTACTATAATTATACTCCGTTCCGAAACGAAA
>JBDSUW010000147.1:0-35318 GCA_039927535.1 Chitinophagaceae bacterium
AATCTGCAGCAAAGCTTGAAAAAAAGTTATGACAATTACTGGGTAAGTGATTTAGTTGAAGTATCAAAGACTGACGGAACCTATTACTTCATCACTCTTGAGAATGCATACACAAAACTTGTATTGAAATCAAGTGGTGGCAGCAATTGGAGTGTTAATAATAAAATAAGGAAATCGTAGAACTAAGTTTTGGTGTGTGGTAAAACAAAGCCCCGTTACTCCTTTAATGGAAGCGGGGTTTTTTGTTTTCATAACTCACCGTTAATGAAAAATATTTAATGTTAAGTTGTTTAACATCGGTCACCGTAAATCACAAATCAATTGACTTGGCTGTTTACTGTCACTACATTTGAATTGTAATAATCAACAATCGTTAATTCCGCCTGAACGGCAATATTCGGACAGGCATTAAACCTTAAGCCATGAAACAATTAACAACAGTAATTAATCTCAGTAGTGTAAAGAAGTTTTTTTTAGCAGCCTCATTTATGTTTGTCATTGCAGGTAGTAATGCATGGGCAGCTGCAGAGCCGGAAATTAGCCAGGCAGTAAAAGAGTCTTTTAAAAAGGAGTTTATGGGTGCTCAATTAATCGAATGGAAAGAAGAGGCCGGCTTTTTGAAAGCCACATTTATTTTGGGGGATCATCGTACGCAAGCTTATTTCAAAAGGGATGGACAATTAGAAGGCAGCATCCGTACTCTTTTTTATAATCAACTTCCGTTGGCGGTGATGACAGCTGTAGATAAGCGATTTACAAATGCAGAGATATGGGATGTAAGTGAAATTAATAACCCACTAGGAACTTCATACAGGATTACTCTTGAGGCGAAGCATAAGAAATACCGCATAAGAATGGATACCAGTGGGAATATTACTGACATTGAAAGAGTAAAAAAATAATTTCAGCCAATACTTTTTTTAAATTCCGTTCTGATTTAATTACAGGACGGAATTTTTATTTCCGTAAAACTGTATTTTTGCGGCACTGTCTGTTTTAATGCTTCGTATTCAACAAGTCAGCATGAAGTAATAACAGGCAAGCGGCATTGTCCCCCGAAAATTCGGGGTCTGAAGGCACACTAAATATTTCAAGATGAATAAAGGTCCCGTTTCTAAGTTTATTGAACATCATTACCGTCATTTTAATGCAGCAGCATTAATGGATGCTGCTAAAGGTTACGAAGCACACTTAACCGATGGAGGAAAAATGATGGTAACGCTGGCTGGTGCCATGAGTACTGGTGAATTAGGAATATCGTTGGCAGAAATGATTCGCCAGGGAAAAGTAGATATTATCAGTTGTACAGGTGCCAACCTGGAAGAAGATGTGATGAACCTTGTTGCGCATTCACATTACAAAAGAATTCCAAACTATCGGGATCTTACGCCACAGGAAGAATGGGATTTATTGGAGAATCATTTTAACCGTGTAACTGATACTTGTATTCCAGAAGAAGAAGCATTTCGTCGTCTGCAAAAACACCTTGTGAAGCAATGGCAGGAAGCAGAAGCAAATAACGAACGATTTTTCCCGCATGAGTTTTTGTATAAAACAATACAGAGCGGTGAGCTGAAGCAGTATTATGAAATAGATCCAAAAGATAGTTGGGTGGTGGCAGCGGCAGAAAAGAATATCCCGATTGTTGTACCCGGTTGGGAAGACAGCACTACCGGAAATATTTTCGCTAGTTATGTGGTGAAAGGGGAATTAAAAGCAAGCACGGTGAAAAATGGTATTGAGTACATGGTTTGGTTAACGGAATGGTACCGCAATAATTCTTCCGATAAAGGTGTTGGGTTTTTTCAGATCGGTGGTGGTATTGCCGGTGATTTTCCTATTTGTGTAGTGCCAATGATGTACCAGGATCTTGAATGGCATGATGTTCCGTTCTGGAGCTACTTCTGCCAGATAAGCGATTCAACTACTTCATATGGTTCTTATTCCGGAGCTGTGCCAAACGAAAAAATTACCTGGGGTAAATTAGATATCAAAACTCCAAAGTTCATTGTAGAAAGTGATGCTACCATTGTGGCACCGCTAATTTTTGCATGGGTGCTTGGGTGGTAAAAAATAATCAGTTTTGTAAAAAAATCCCGTCTCGCTTATGGCCAGACGGGATTTGTATTTATGCTGAAAGGCTCGGATCAGAACTTCATAGATAAATTATTCTCAATGCTTATCTATACTATTAACGAAGAGTAGTATGATTTGGATTTACCCCTTGGATAAACAAAACCCTCCGTTTCTGGAGGGCTTTAATGATTAAATATATTTAAGGATTTATCGTTTGGGTATTTCCAGTTTTATATCTCTTTTCAACATATCATTCCTGTTGGCCATTTCCCATGCCGTATAAAATACCAGCTGAGCTCTTTTTGCCATCAGCGAATAATTGATCTTATCAGGAGTATCTGTTGGTTTATGATAATCAGCCTTCAGCATTCCATCATAATAAAATATAATAGGAATTCCCTTGGCGGCAAAGTTGTAATGGTCACTGCGGAAATAGATACGGTTCTTGTCATTCGGGTCGTTGAACTTATAATCCAGCTCCAGTTTAGTATATAATTTATTAGCTGCTTCGCTGATGATTTTAAGATCAGTACTTATTTTATCATCACCAACTACATACACATAATTCAACGTATCTCCGTAATGGCGGCTTGAATCGGTTCTGCCAATCATGTCAATATTCAGATCAACAGTTGTTTTCTCTAATGGAAAAACAGGATGGTTGGAATAATAAGCTGAACCCCATAATCCTTTTTCCTCACCACTCACGGTCATAAAGACAATCGATCTGCGGGGGCCATTGCCTGCTTCTTTTGCTTTTGCAAATGCTTCAGCCATTTCTATTACACCGGTAGTTCCTGAGCCATCATCATCCGCACCATAATAAATTACATCACCTCTTTTACCTAGATGGTCGTAATGGCTTGTAATGAAAACATATTCATCTTTCAGATCAGAACCTTCTACCATGGCTATTACATTGGAGGCGGTGTTGGTTTGTGTTTGTTTGGCATAAATCAATTCTACATCTGCAGAATAAGTTTTAGAAGATAATGAACCTTCTTTCAATTTCGTAAATAGGTTCTTGCCATCTTCACCCATAATCTTTGAAACAGCATTTTCTGAAACAGTAAAGGTAAATAGTGTTTGCGCCGTTTTGAAGCTGTTCATGCTCCAATTGTTGTTGATACGCATTTCTGTTTTCGGAAAATTATTATAAACAATAATTAATGCAGCTGCGCCTTTATTCATGGCAGCATTCATTTTACCGAACGAACTGGAAGGAGAAGCAAAGCCTGTTGCAGATGATTTATAATCAGCAGGCACTCCATCAGCTATAATAACCAACTTGCCCGCCACATTCAAATTTTTATAATCATCTCTGTTAGCTTCATCACTAATGCCATATCCGGCAAACACGGCTTCCGAAAAACGCATTTCTGCAGCATAGTTATTAGTTTGTGGTTGAAAATCTTTATTCATTTCCAATGCAGTTCCATTAATATTAATAGACGAACTAATCATTGAGTCTTTGTAAAGATTATATACCTGGCGATAGCTTCCATTATTTCCCGGAACTAATCCAAATGTCTTGAATTGCGATTCGATATAATCAGCTGCTCTGTCCAATCCTTCAGAAGGAGTATTTCTTCCTTCCATTTCAGACCCGGCAATGATATAAAGGTGTTTTTTCATATCATCAACTGTAATGGTAGCAGCAGCTTTTTGTGCCTGCTTATTTTTTTTTTGTGCCATTGATACTAATGGCATGCTTAGTAAAACGTAAAGGATAATTTTCTTTGTCATTTTGTTTGATTGTGTGAGCTATAAAAATAACCCCTTCCTTGAAACGGGAAGGGGAAATATTGATGATTGGTAATTTTTTATTTTATGCGCAGGCAATTTTTTCTACTCGTCGGCCATGCCTCCCTCCTTCAAAATCTGTTGTAATAAAAAGGGCTACCATTTTTTCTGCATCGCCTTCTCTTACAAATCTTGCAGGAATACAAATTATATTGGCATCATTATGTGCTCTGGCTAATTGTGAAAGTTCTTCGCCCCAGCAAATAGCTGCTCTTATACCCTGGTGTTTATTAGCCGTCATAGCTACTCCATTGGCACTGCCGCAAATCAAAATGCCAAACGCAGCTTCGCCATTATCTACCGCCGATGCAACTGGATGTGCAAAGTCAGCATAATCGGCAGATTCTTTACTATGTGTTCCAAAATCTTTAAAGGCTAATCCTTTTCCCTCTAAAAAAGAAATCAGGGATTCTTTGTAATCATACCCGGCATGATCACTCCCAATGGCGATGGGCTTACTGAGGTCAAATGGAGAATGCATAATAAAATATTTGAGTTAAAGACTTTTATTGGTAGTAAGATGATACAAAAGTAAACAACTCTTAACTCATAACCCGAAACGCTGAATTCTAAACTTTCTTAACTCCACTCTTCTTCTTCTTTTTTCTGACTTTTATTGATGCGGGATGCTATGATAATACTTGTTTCAAACAAAAGATAAAGGGGAATAGTAACGATTGTAAGGCTAAACGGATCTGTAGAAGGTGTGATGATTGCGGCAGCAAGCAATATTACTATAAATGCATGCCGTCTGTATTTTCGTAGAAATTTTGCTGTAACAATGCCAATTCTTGCCAGCACCATTACAAGTAATGGCATCTGAAATAAAATACCAATACCAACAGTTGTATAGATTAGGTTCTCAAGATAATCAGAGAATGTTGGCATTATCTGTATCTGCGGACTCAGCTTGTAGTTAAAATAAAAATTAACCATAAAAGGAGTGAGTATATAATAACCAAATGCAACACCAGCGAAAAACAAAATGGATACCCAAAAAATAATCCCTCTTGTTTTCTTCAGTTCTTTTGCTGATAATGCGGGACGTAGAAACTTCCAGAATTCCCAAAATACATATGGAAATGCAAGAATAAAACCACCGATAAATGCTAAAGTAAACGATGCAACGAACTGCCCCGTCATGGTTGTTTCCAGAAACTTTACATCTACTTGCTGAAAACATAATGTATCGCCAATACCAATTTTATGACCAATACTGCAAAGCCAACGGGCAGAAACAAAATCGGCTCGGGTAGGAGCAAAGAGGATATTGTTAACTACAAAATCGGCATAAATAAAAACGATAATGGCTCCAATCAATACGGCTATTACGGAACGGATTACATGCCAACGCAAATCTTCCAAATGGTCTATAAAAGACATTTCTGCGTTCGGGTCCGTTTTTCGCTTATTAAAAAAATCGAGTAATGCCATTTGCTTTTTCAGAAGAAGGACAAAGATAATAGATTGGTTGATTAAGTTAAATAAGGAATTGGTTAATTGGACTTCAATTATAGTTAACCTTCTTGTTTGCGACGTTTTAGATATGCTATATAGCCATGAATCATTTTCAGCAGATGTTCCTGCTTTAATTTTAGATCACTAAAAATTATCTCGGTAATATAATTTTCATCTAATGCATTGGAAAGGTGGTCGTAGGTTTCTAAAAGAAAACCTCTGGCAATACGGCAGAACTGAATTGCTTCCTGATAATGAAACCTTCCATAGCCTTTCGCAATGTTTGCGGATATAGATCTGGCACTATCATTAATTTGTGCAACAAGAAGTAACTTTTATTCTTTTGGAAATGTGTTGGCAATTTGCACTATTTCTTTCCTGGAAGCTTTAGCAAATATGTAAACTTACAGTGTGTCTAATGTTTGCATACATCACAGAGTTTACTCCAATTAACTAATTAACCCCGTCTCAAGGGCTTTAGCCGGGCAGGCAATACCCCAATTAACCACTTTATTTCAACTTCTTCATTTTCACCATTTCAATTCTTGTGTCGCTTACATGCAATATATCAAATTCAAAATCTTCGATAATAATACGTTCCTTATACTTGGGTATCTTTTCATGATGATTGATGATAAAACCCGACAATGTTTCTGATTCATCTTTGCCAAATATGAAACCATATTTCTGACTGAGAAAATCCAGTTCAAGTCTTCCTGAAAACATAAATTCATTTTCTGCCAGTTGTTTGTCTACAAAAACTTCGGTATCATATTCGTCCTGTATCTCTCCAAAAAGTTCTTCCAGCACATCTTCCATAGTAATGATGCCGGCAGTGCCACCAAATTCATCCACCACCCAGGCAATGCTCTTTCTGTCACGGGTAAACTTGCCGATAAGACTAGAGGCACTCATGCTTTCGGGAACAGCCGGTATTGGTAACAGTACGGATTTTATATCTGTTGGCCTTTTAAACATATCCAGCTGATGCACATAACCTATAATTTGGTCAATATTTTCATTGTAGACTATCAGCTTGCTGAGCTTTGTTTCAATAAATTTATGGGCAAGCTCTTCTATAGTTGCAGTGTCTTCAATGCCAACAATCTCCTTGCGGGGCACTAAGCATTGCCTGATCTTCACCTTAGGAAGTTCCTGCGCATTCTCCATCAGCTGTGTGTTCCGTTCCTGTCGTTCATCTTCAGGTGTCATCTGAAAAAGGTGTTTCAGGTCACTGCGGTTAATAGATTCTTTGTTTTTATCAAGCCGTATGTTAAACAGGTATTTTAATATCCATTCAGATAGATCAATGAGACCTTTTGAAACAGGATGAAAAAGCTGGTAAAAAAAATTAGTAACTGGCGCAAACTTTATAAGCAACGAATTACTTTTTGAACGAAAAATTGCACGGGGAATAAACTCTGCAAAGATCAGCACAACAAAAGTTGCTAAGGCAATTTCAATGATCAGATACACGGTGGCAGAGCCAACATGCAACTTCTTCCATACAGGAGCCATTACCTTACTTATTTGCAGGCTCAGTAATACCAGGCATATTGTAAAGCCAATGAGTGTGGTACCAATAAATTTTGCAGGAAATTCCATAAACTTTGACAGCAACTGTCCTGAATACCCACCTTGATTTTTTTTGATCTCAATATTCAACCGGTTGGCACTGTAATAAGCCATTTCAATACCAGCAAAAAAACCCATCAAAGCGAGGGTAAGGATAAAAATTAAAATTGCACTCCATTCAACCATACTGCGAAGATAGATAAGAACTTTTTACCCGTAGAATTGGCTGTTTATCTGTCAGGTTGCAGAAATTTGCTAACAACATCCTGTGCTTCTGCACAAGCTTTTTTCAGTTCATCATTCAGAATGATATGGTCGAATTGTTGTTTAAAGGAAAGTTCGTAACTCGCCTTGGTTATACGGGCCTTAATGGATGCTTCAGACTCTGTTCCTCTTGCCCTTAGCCTTCGTTCCAGCTCATCAATGGAAGGCGGTTCTATAAATAATGAAAGCGAGTTGTAAGGATAAAGTTGTTGCACATTGATGCCGCCTTTTACATCAACATCTAATAGCGGCGTTTTTTTAAGTTGCCATATACGGTTCATTTCACTTTTCAATGTGCCGTAGTATTTTCCTTCATATACCATTTCCCATTCTACAAATTCTTCACTTTCAATCTTTTCTTTAAATTCTTGTACGTCGATAAAATAATAATCTACTCTGTCTTTTTCGCTGTTGCGGGGCAGGCGGGTGGCGCAGGATATTGAAAAAGCTAATTGCTCCGGCAACGTATTTAGCAAATGCTTCGTTACCGAAGTTTTGCCGGCACCGGACGGAGCCGCAATAATGATGAGTTTATTGTTTGAAGTATCCATTGCAAAAGGTGAGCAAAAGTAAAGATTAATAGGTGTAAAACCAGAGGTCAGAAAGTATTCACAATATGCTACTGCATAGTAGATTTCAACTTTGTACATTGACGGTTAAAAAAAATCATACAAGAGTCTAGCTTTTTTCCAAATAATTCTTCAATGCAATATTGATTATATGTGTCCAGCCGTCCACAAAATTTTCTTTTGCAAAAGCCTTGGTAGTGGCCGGAAATGTTTCCAATCCTGAATGTGTAAGTACCAATTTGGTTTTATTCCCTTCGGGAACCAGTTCAAAACTAACTAATGAATTTCCTTTATATCCATCATATCGCCAGGTGTATGAAAGTTTTTTATTTACAATCGCTTCTTGTACCGTGCAGAGATGCAGGTAATTTTCTCCACGTCCCACCGGGTCATCCCCGCCAGAATGATCAGATCGGGCAGGCGGGCGGGCCTCTTTACCTTCGCCATAAAACTGGAATTCAAAACCGGGTTCTGCCTTAAATTCAGCAAGATCAAAATACCATTCTTTCATTTGTGCCTTATCTGTAATGGCAGCCCACACTTTATCAACAGAGGCATTGAATGTTCTTTCAATAATAATTGGTGTGTTATTCATAATCAATTTTTTTTGTTGAAATGCTTTATTGCCTATTGAATTGTCTTTATATATTGTTCTAGCCTTGCAACTGTTTGCTTTCCACCTTCTATGGCTCCGTAGTCTCTGTTTACTCTTTTCAACACTTCTGCCGATTCAAAAGTGGAACACATAGTAAGTCTTGTTTTATTACCTTCCTCTTCAAAGTTTACAGTTACTTGAAAGCTCACAGGCTCTGTATCCTCATCGCCGCTGTGTTTATATACGAGCCGATCAGGTTTTTCTACTTCTGTAAAAACAATTCTATTAGGATAATCTCTCCCATCAGGTCCATGCATTATAAAACGCCATGATCCTCCAGGTTTTACTTCCATTTCGTTACTGGTTAATGAAAACCCATCAGGCCCATACCAATTTGCAAGATGTTCAGGTTTTGTCCATGCATCCCACACTAATGTTTTAGGTGCTGATAATAGCCGGATGATGACGATTTCTCTATCAGCGTTTGTTGATGTTGCGGTTTTCCATATTTACTTTTTTTAGTTTGAATTACGTTTAAGTAATTTTCAATTGCATCTAGTTTTTTATTCCAGAAATCCTGGTACTGTTCCACCCATTTCGAAACCTCGTTCAACTTTTCTTGTTGTTCATTTATGGTTCGTGGAATATTATAACATTTTGCAGCATCAACTTGCAAGCAGAGGCTCTATTTTTTTTAACGTAGCAGACGTTAGTTCCAATAGCCGGTCATCATCATAATAACCCAAACTAGCATCACGGTCTTTTTCTACCGGCTCGTAAAAATTTAAATCACCTGCAAGATCCTGGAGAAAATAAAGCTCTTCATTTTGAAGTACTGGCTCATCCCATATTTTATTCTGCAATTGACCAAGAGTCTTCAAACGTTCGGATGCATAAGTTCTATCTATTTTATTAAGCATGGTTGCAATCTCTTTTAGTTGCAACATTACATTTGCTTGATTATCATTCATGTGATTGTCTAGTTTCTATGCTTTGCACCTAACGTCAGGACGTTTTGCTATCCTGATATTCTGTGATTCGTTAACCTGCATGTTTTTGTATTGTTTCAATAAAAGTGATGATAGCGAATGGTTTTTCTACATAGCCGTCTGCTTTTACTTTTTTACTGATGTCCTTAATATCTGCATTTGCAGAAAAGAGTAGAACAGGAGTTTGTTTTGTACTTTGATTTTGCTTTACAATTTCAATTGCCTTTTCACCACCAATTAAAGGTATCCATAAGTCCATTAAAATAAGGTCAGGTTGTAGAGATTCAATGTCACTTATAATATTTTCACACTTTGATAATGTCTCTACAGCATAATCATACTTAGATAAAATGGCCCGGCATAAGAGTAAAATTTCTTCATCATCATCGTAAATAAGTATAACCTTTTTCATAATTAAATATGCTATGATATAAAAATATTTGAATATTATATTGGAAGCGTAAAGAAAAATATACTTCCTTTATCAGGTTCACTCTCTACCCACATTTTACCTTCGTGTCGTTGTATAATATTGTTGGATATGTATAACCCAATACCCAATCCTTGGAAATGAACAGCATGTTCCGGCACCCTATAATACCTGTCGAAAATTTTATCCGAATGCATACCCGACATGCCAATACCAAAATCCTGAACTGCTACCTGAATTTTATTATTTAGTTCCTCAATTTTAACTAACACCTTATCAGCATTAGGAGAATATTTAATAGCATTGCTTAATAAATTAATCAGTACCTGTTGCAGCCTGCTTCTATCTCCGGTTATTTGTTGTAAACAGTTCCCGGTTTTTTGTATGATGTGATTTTTTGCACTATGTTGCATATTTTCAATTGCTTCATCAACCATTTTATTAAAATCAAACGTAGTAATATTAAAATTCAATTGCCCATTTTGTATTTTACTGGCATCTAATAATTCTGTAACCAGGTCGTGCAGTTTTTCTACGGCTTGATTAGCTTTGGATGCATATAAAGCAGTTTGGTTTTCTTCACTTAATGAAAGCAGTAGTAACTCTATATAGCCTTTAGCTGTTGTAAGCGGTGTTTTCATTTCATGGCTGGCAATGCTTATAAATTCATCCTTTTGCTGTTCTTTTATTTTCTGCTCATGAATATCGGTACTAGTGCCTATCCATCCAATGATATTTCCCTCATTATCTTTTTGGGCAATGCTATGATTTAGATGCCATTGATAAGTTCCATCGTGCTGACGAATGCGCTTTTCAATTCTCAAATCTTCCCCAGTTTTTAGGGTGTGCTGCCATTGTTGTAATTCTTTTCCGAGGTCATCCGGAAAAATAATTTTCTGCCAGCCATCACCTTCTAATTCTTCAAAAGATAACCCTGTGTAATCGAGAAAATAGTTGTTGAAGAAATTTTTCTTACCATCGGGAGTTGCCGTCCATATCATATGAGGAATGGTTTCTGAAAGGGTTCTGAATTTTGTTTCGCTGGCTGCAATTTTTTCTTCTGCCTTTTTGCGATCGGTAATATCGCGGTTCACAGCAACTGCCGCAATGGGTTTCCCCTTTTCATCATACACATAAGAAATGGATACGAGGACACTAACTTGTGTGCCGTCTTTTTTGGACTGCACTACTTCGCCTTGCCATTTGCCTGTGGCATCCAAAGCTTTTGGCCATGCTTGCATGTCTTCATCTGATAAAAATTGCGTGCCTAGTAGTGCCATTGCATAATTGCCTATTACTTCCTCGCTTGCATATCCATATAGATTTTCTGCACCTTTGTTCCAGCTGATAGTTTTAAAATCCATATCAGTGCCCACCACAGCATCGGCAATATTTTCAGTAAGTGCAGCAGCAGTGCGTAACTGGTTATTTGCTTCTTCAATTTGTTGGCGGGCTTTTACTTGCTGGGAAACTTCTACTCCATGCGACAATAATCTTACAATATCTCCTTTTTCGTCCTTAATTGGCTGGATGGCTGAATTATAATAGTGCAAATCCAGTTTGCCGTTATTTTTATTGTTTAATTCAACAGGAAATTCATTAGCGATGAATGGCTCCCCTGTTGAAAAAACATTATTCAAAATAGCTATTAAACCCTGTTGTTCAATTTCCGGAAAATGTTCCTGAACCGTTTTACCGAGCGTTATTTTTCTATCAACTGATTTTTCGTATTCAGCGTTGACAAATTCATAAATGTGATTTTCTCCTTTTAAAATTGAAATGCCAGCCGGAGCATTCATAAACGAATTATAGAGCACCATACGCTCATCGCTCAAGCGATGTTCGCTTGCTTCAATTTGCCTTTTTGCATTTACCTGTTCAGTTATTTCAATGGCAATAACGGTAACTCCAATAATTGTATCATCCGCATCTTGAAAAGGCTGATAAACAAGATTAAAATACATGTCCCTTAAAACCCCATCATGCTCAAGTTTCGCAAGTATTTCTTTTTCTAAATGAGGTACACCTGTGATATATACATCATCTAATAACTTTGGGAAAACCGTCTTTATTAATTCGGGCAATACAACAAACAATGGTTTTCCTACTATTTCAGTTCCTTTTCCCCATATTTGTTTCATGGTATCATTTGCAAGAGTGATTACCAAGTCTCTTCCCATAAGTATGGCAAATGCAAAGGGAGATTGAAGAACCATTTTGCTAAGGCGCTTTTCGCTTGCATCGATTTGTTTGCTGGCGGTTAACTGGGCTGTTACATCAATAGCCACAGCGAGTATGCCCGATACTTTACCGTCAGGTTCTCTATAAGGTTCATAAACCAAATTAACATATACCAGTTCTATTCCTCCATTTCGTGGAAGAGTAACAGGTACTCCATCTGCAGAAAAAGTTTTTCCTGTTGAATATACTTCTTGTACAATGGCCTCTAAGCCCTGGCCTTTTGCTTCTGGTAAGGCTTCAAAAATTGGTTTATGCATTACCTCTATTGCTGGTTTGCCCCACAACTCAAACATTCTGTCATTCGCCAGGTCAACAATAAAATTTTCTCCTTTAAAAATACACATCGCAACAGGCGCCTGCAAAATTATGCTTCTTAAACTTTGTTCGCTTTCTTCAATTTTATTCTTGGCAATTGTTTCTTTTGTAATATCCTGAAGCGTTCCGTTAAAACGGTAAGCTATCTTATCTTCGCCAAACCATGCTCTTCCTTTGGCTCTTACAATGCGTTGCTGCTTTGTTACTGAATTTATGATACCGTATTCAATATCGTAAACCCCGCCAGATTCATATTGTAAAGCTTTTTGTATTGCATCTGCAACTCGGTTCCTGTCTTTTTCAACAATTAAATCTATTGCCAGTGAAAGTTCAATCTCCACCTCTTGCGAAAAGCCAAACCAGTCTTTAAGCCGGTTATTGCCCGTAAATTTATTTGTTATCGGATTATACTCCCAGGTACCTAATTCCGTTGCTTCGATAGCGAAATTCAGTTGGTCATTGCTTTCCGCTAATTTTTTAAAATTATTTACCTTTTCTGTGGTTTCAATAACGGTAACCAACACGCCGCCTACTTCACCATCTTCTAACCGGATAGGGCTGTAAGAGAAATCAAAAAAACATTCTTCCACAAATCCATTCCTGTCCAGGTGCAAAATAAAGTCGGGAAAGCCAACAGGTGTGCCTTGCATCACTTCGTCAAACATGGGTCCTATGGTAGACCATACTTCCGAAAAAGTTTGACGTGTGCTGATGCCCAACGCCTGTGGATGTTTTGTGGCACCAAGAATAGGACGATAACCATCGTTATACAATTGAATATATTCCTTGCCCCAGGCTATATACATACCAAAAGGGCAATCGAGCATGATACGTACTGCGATATGCAAACTTTGCGGCCATGTATCCGGACTGCCAACAGCAGTTTTTGACCAATCAAAGGACCTGATAAGTTCTCCCATTTCACCACCACCTGAAAGAAATTGCAAAGATTCAGTCTTTGAATTTTTTTTTGAAATTTTTGTGTTATGGTATGTTATCTTATTCATTATAAGTTTGGTAATTATTCATACAACAATTTAATTCTTTTTTTGGTGCATTGTCTTGTTTATGATTTTGTAGCTGTGAGTATTTGTAATAAAGTTTGAAGTTGGCATTGTTGAAGCTAAGAATTTTAGATGAAAATTGAACTTCAGCTCAAGCAACAGCTGATTGTGCTCTTAATTGAAGTTTGTTTGTCCAGCCCCACTTGCAGCAATACCATGATAGCTGATGCCCTTATTTGATCCACTTTGCATGCTTCTTTAAACGGTTTATTTTTAATTCCTTTAAAGGAATTGTATAAAGATTTTCTATTCTATGGCCGTTTTCTACTTGCGTTCTTGAAAATAAAAATCTTTTATTTTTAAGGTCGATGCTTGGGCAAAATTCTCCAATTGTAGTATTTACTTTATCCCCTAAATTGAGAGGAATACTCCAATTTCCTTCCTTATTGAAACTTATATATAAGTCGGTATCGCCAAAGCTATCGGCTCTGTCTGAAAAGAATATTAAATAATCTTCATTAGGCGAAATGAAAGGATTTGATTCGTTTTTGTCTGTATTAATTAACTTGCTAAGCGGAAGTGCTTTTGTGTATGTATTGCCAATAAAGTAGCTTACATAAATATCATTGCTTTGAATTCGTCTTGTAAAATAGATATTTCTATTTGATGAAATTGTTGCATAAAACTCACTGGCATTTGTATTTATTGAATCTGATAGTTTTTCCGGTTTTGTCCAGCCAGCAATTGTTTTATGTGTGATGTAGATATCAAAACTACTTTCTTTTGAAGTTAGCGAGTTAAAAAGTACGCTTTTCCCATCTTGAGAAAATGCTGGGTCAATTTGTTTAAAATTTGTGTCGGCAAAAAAAGCAAGCTCCGGGATTAACCATTTTCCTTTTACTTTTTTTGATTGGTAAATTTGCAAAGTATCTCTGCCGCCAAATGATTTTACATAAAATAATTCTTTACCATTTGGGGAGATAGTAAGTCCAAATACTTTGTTGTCAGCAATTAGATTAGGTTCATATATTTCTACTTGTGCGAAGGAAATGACTGTAATGAAAAATGTTGCTAAAATTGTTGCTAAATATTTTCCCATTCTTATTTTTTGATATGTTCCGTTATGGTGTCAGATAACAGCCAAAGCTTGCTGCTGTGCTGATATTTTTTTATGTCCAGTCCAGAGCCGCAGTCGATTGAAAAATTGATTATGAAGATAACAACAAAAGCTGATAGGATTCCGTCGGCTTGGTACCGGCTTATAGCCATATAAAACTGAGAATATATTTGATTACCACCATAGCAGCAAACTCCCTGTTGGACGCAGATTTTTTGAGTTTCTTTAAAAAGCTTTAAAAAATCAATAAAGGTTTTTATTTTTTCCTCAACGCTAGGTGTTATAACTTGTTGTACATTTCAAAAACCCTACCAATGTCGTTCTTATAGTTTTCATATGCTGTATCGTTTAAAGTTCCGTGTACTAATTTTAAAGCATATTGATAATCAGTAAAAATTTAGACAAACAAATAATATAGGTAGGCAATTAAAAAGGGCTGCTTTACAGCAACCCTCTTTAATAAATGTTTAGAATTAATTGATCGGTTCATAATCTTTAAACAAATTCAGCTTAGTGTTTTCTACCTGCCGGCGGTAGGCTTTCCACTGGTTGGCATAAAAATTATTTATTCTTTTAACGGCTTCGTTAATATCCTCTTCTGCCATCATCACTAATTTTTCTTCCTGTGCACCTGGTGTCACATTTTTAGAACCGATATACTGTGCGGCTGTCTGATAAGATCTTATAACAGTCTGGCCACGGTCTCGGTTGATGCCCTGCTTTTCTGCAGGTTCGCCATTAATGAATTCTTTAATGGCCTTAATGCTATCCTGCATGGCTTTGGTAGATTTTCTTAATGAGTCGGCATCCTTACCTGTTACATCTTTTAATTGCGCCATCATTTTGCCACACAGTTCTTCGCTTTCAGTTAACTGATCCATTCCCTCCGTCAATTTATCGCCAGACTTTCTTAAACGGTCATACATTTTTTCCTGTGCCAGCATAATTGCATTGCGGTTTTCAAATCTCGGATCATCCTTTACATTTATAAATGTAGAATCAGATTCTTTATTATACGTAACTACAATTTTATATCTGCCCGCTAACACCGGAATACCTCTTGGCTCCGGGGAGCCGGGCTTTGGCTTTGGTGAACCTGGCTGACGATAACCTTTTTCATCCATGCTCCAATATTCTCTGTTGAAGCCTGCTTCTGTTTTCCATTTCAGATTACGGATGTTTTCATTTTTATCATTATAGATCTTTACTGTTGCAGAATCATTTCTTGCTTTTTTGGAAGAAGTATCTTTCACTTCATTAATAAATAATGAAATGGCAGCACCTCGAGTTCTGTTTGGTGCATCATACAAACCCATGGTACTCCACTCATAACCAGTTGCTGCCCGGTATTGAGCCTGGTAAGAATCGGGAGCAGGAAATACGGTAAGTTTTTTTGTAAGTATTCCTTTTTCCGTAGCCAATTTTCTTAATGGCCTTATGTCGTCCATAATCCAGATGGCTCTGCCGAATGTGGCGATTGCCAAATCAGCTTCTCTTTCTTGTATTGCTAAATCATATGTAGAAACAGAAGGATAATCATTCTTCCATTGCTGAAAGGAATTGCCATTGTCGAAACTTATCCAAAGGCCATGTTCCGTTCCAACGAAAATTAAATTGGGTTCTGTCGGATCCTGTATCATACATAATGCATAGCCATTTACTTTTTTATCGTCAATCATTCTTGTCCAGGTTTTCCCGAAGTCTGTTGTGCGGAAAATATAGGGCATAAAATTACCACGGCGGTAATCGTTAGCAACTACAAAAGCCTCTCCAGCATTATATCTTGAAGCTCTTATTTGCGGCACCCAACAACCAGCAGGCATACCCGGAATTTTCCCCCGAAAGTTGGTCCATGTTTTTCCTCCATCGGTAGTTAACTGCACATTACCATCATCTGTTCCTACCCAAATTACACCAGCTTGTTTTGTTGAAGGCTCAATAGCCAGAATAGTACAATGGTTTTCTGCGCCAGTAATGTCCAATGTTAATCCACCCGTTGTGCTTTGATCAATCTTTGCAGAATCGTTAGTTGTAAGATCGGGAGAGATAGTTTCCCAGCTTACACCTTTGTTGGTGCTTTTATGAACATGCTGGCTACCGTAGTAGATAGTGTTTTTATCATAAGGATCTTGAGCAATGGCAGCATTCCAGTTAAAACGGTAAATATTTTTTTCATCCTTACCAAGATAAGGGGGACGAATACTCCAACGTTCGCCAGTTTTATAATTTATTCTGCCTACCGATCCACCTTGGCTCATACTATATACCCATCCTTCACCATCAGGATCGGGCATCGCATCAAAACCATCGCCCCCACCTATGTTGCTCCAATAATAATTGCGGATGCCACCACCTATCCATGTGTAAGCAGGACCAAGCCAACTTCCATTGTCCTGCATACCACCCATTACATTATAGGGTAATTCATTATCTACATTGATATGATAAAACTGACCTGCTGGAAGTTTTTCATCAAACACCCAAGTCTTTCCCCTGTCTCTTGAAATACCGATGCCCCCATCATTTCCTTCAATAATAAAATTGGCATCTTCTGGATGTATCCACCAAGCATGATGATCGGGATGTATGCCTGAATACGGAAGCATGGTGCTAAAAGATTTTCCACCGTCTTCACTGTAGGTTACAGTTGAGTGAATATCATATAAACGATTCTCATTTTTGGGATCAACATAAATTTCCTGGTAGTAAAAAGGACGGTCTGTTACTTCCTCAGGTTTGCTATTAATAAGTGTCCATTTAAAACCACCATCATCACTTCTGTATAAGCCGTTTTTAGTCGACTCTATTTTTGCATACACCCTTGATGGCATGCTGCGTGAAAATGCAATGCCGATACGTCCGATGTTTCCTTTGGGAATTCCATCAGCATCCGTTAGTTTTTTCCAGTTCTTTCCTCCATCTACTGTAATATACATGCCGCTGCCGGGCCCGCCGCTGGTCATTCTCCATGGCTGGCGATAATGCTGCCACATAGAAGCAATCAGTTTGTTTGGATTGGATGGGTCCATAACCAGCTCGGCACAGCCAGTTGTATCGTTTACAAAAAGAATACGGTTCCAGGTGTCTCCGCCATCTGTTGTTTTAAAAACACCTCTTTCCGGATGTTGCGCATAAGGGTTGCCGATAGCAGCAACATACACTGTGTTTGGATTAACAGGGTCTATGACTACCCGATAAATGTTTCTTGTTTTTTCAAGGCCCATCCGCTTCCATGTTTTACCAGCATCGAGGCTTTTATAAATACCTTCGCCAATATTCAATGAATTTCTTGGATTGCCTTCGCCAGTGCCCACCCATACTACAGCAGGATTTGATTGTTGAATAGCCAATGCGCCAATATTCTGTGTTGGCTGATCGTCGAAAATGGGATTCCAGTCGGCACCACCATTCTCAGTTTTCCATACACCACCAGATGCAGCGCCGAGATATATTATAGATGGATTTTTATGAACAGCATCGATAGCTACGATACGGCCGCTCATACCCGCAGGACCAATGTTTCTGGCTTTTAAATTTTTAAACTGATCTAAATTGATCTTTTGAGCAGAAATTGTAAAACATACTAATGCAGCGAAAGAAAATAAAAAGGCTCTAATCATTATTATAAATTTTTGATGTTACTACTGCGCTTAAGCTACGTAGTACGCAGTAAACTTACCAATAAAGAGAATGAGTACAAAATAGATTGTACAAGTGGTTAATTGGATTTGGAAGGCTCGGTTTGTAATGCATTGTTGAGTTCAATCAAGGTTTTTAAACTTAGAAGGCCTGTTTCAAAATCATCACCCATTTTTTTATCGAGACTGGATATGAGGTTAAATATATTCCATGGCCTGGGAGTGGCTAATTCAAAAACCCATTTTACTGTTGTAGATGATTTTTCATTTTGAGATAAAGTAAATGTTGAAACGGCATCTCCCTTTCTTGGTTTTGTAAAATGAAGCTGATGTTGCACCTTTTTGTTGGGTTCCAATTTAATGATCTCAATTTTTCCTTCGCCAGATATTTCGGGACTTCCTTTCCAGGAAGAAGTGGCACCTACAGTTCCATCAACACCTGTGAAAGAATATACTGCTGATGAATCCTGCTGGCTCCAAACAGAAAATTGGTGAAAGTGCTCTAGTTTGATGAGCTGTTCGTAAATGACTGATGGCGGGGTATTGATAACAATTTCTCTTTCCACCTTCTGACTGGTGGGCTGTATAAATGATAGTGCCACTGTAATAATCACTACAGCCAGTAAAAAGAAAAACAATAACCGTACAGTTTTCATAGTGTTACTTTAAAATTAGAAACCTTTTAATGGTTTATCTTCTCGCTTTTCCGGTTTCAATGTTGCAATGATATAACTATTCAGATTGATATATTTTTTAGCAGCATCCTGTATCAGTTTAGCCGTAAGTGCATCTGTCATTTTTTGCTACTCTAAAATTATGTAGGATTAGTTCAGTAAAAGAATGCATCATAGATTTTATTCATCCAAAAACTGTTTTGTTTTGAATCAACTTCCAGCTTTATTTTTGCTGCTCTTTTAACAGGTAAGAACGTTTGCCAACCGTCCAATCTTCACCTTGGGGGTCAAGCGGCATTACCTGATCTGTATTTATTTGCAATGCAGCATCTGCAACAATAAACAAAAGTGTGGCGCCAGAAGGCCCCCATTTATTATCCTTCGCCAAAAACATTTATTTGGGATAGTAAATTTATCCAGATAGAAATGGTTAGAAAAATGAAAAAATCTCGTCTCGCCTTAAGCAAAAGGGGCTTTAGTTCAGGATTTGAAACGTATTATTCTGGTTTCTACTTATTATTATAGTTTTTCTCTGCTTCTTTTGCTTTTGCGAAATCAAGCACCACTCCATTAATACAAAATCTTAAACCTGTTGGAGGTGGTCCATCTTCGAACACATGACCTAAATGAGCTTTGCAACGACCACATTGAGTTTCTGTTCTGGACATTCCATGGGTGTTGTCCGGTGTAGAAATGATACTTTCTTTACTGATTGGCTCATAAAAACTGGGCCATCCACATCCACTGTCGAACTTAGCATCGCTTTTAAATAAAGGATTTCCGCAGGCCGCACAGTAAAAAGTGCCTGTTTCTTTAAAGTTTTCGAAAATGCTGGTGTAAGGCCTTTCTGTACCTTTTTGCCGGGCAATCTGGTACACATCTGATGGAAGAATTTTTTTCCATTCTTCGTCAGCCAATTCCACCTTGGCTTTATCTGATGTTGAATAAACGGGGTTGTTTTTTTTGACTGTATCCATATTTGCTGACTTTTTATCTGAACTATTCCCTTGAGAATAACTGCATTGTTGAAGCAAGCCTGCTATCATTATTACAACGCAATATTTTAGTATTTTGTTCATAATCCGGATTAGCAAATTTACGCTAATATGCCAAGAATGGTTTGTCGGCTGAAAGACAAGCTGCTTTTCTTAACAAAAAAGAAAGAATCAGTGAAAAAGACAAAATACCCGTTTGTGTTGAGAATACAAACCTTGAATGTTATATTTGTCAGAATACAAAGACTAGTAATTGCTTATGTTTAATTTGATTTTATTTGGCCCTCCGGGAAGTGGAAAAGGAACTCAATCAGATAGTTTAGTAGAGAAATATGGATTGATTCACCTTTCAACCGGTAATTTATTAAGAGAAGAGATATCGCAAAAAACTCCTTTAGGTATTGAGGCTAAAAGTTTTATGGACAATGGACAGTTGGTGCCTGATGAAGTTGTTATAGGTATGGTTGATTCTTACTTCGATAAACATAAGGAGGCTAACGGTTTTTTATTTGATGGATTTCCCCGTACAGTTGCCCAGGCAGAAGCGTTGGATAAACTGCTTAATCTAAAGAAAACATCAATTGCCGCTGTGCTGGCATTGGAAGTAAGTGAAGAGGAACTGGTAAAAAGATTATTGAACAGGGGCAAAACATCTGGCAGAAGCGATGATACCAATGAAGAAGTGATCAGAAAAAGGTTTGCAGTTTATAGTAAAGAAACAAAACCAGTTGCTGAGCATTATAAAAAAGCTCACAAATTTCATCCGATAAAAGGGGAAGGAACTGTGGAAGAAATATTTAGGTCGATCTGTAAAGAGATAGACAAACGGATTGATGAATAAAAAAGGTTTGATTTTTTTTATGACGGCTACGGTCGTCATTTTTATTTATTATGTAATTATTGGTTTTGTAAATTGCCCCATTCAAAGCAGACCATATGAGTATTGAAAAGGAAAATTTTCTACGGACAAAGCTGGTTTCTCATTTGCAGCAATTAGATCCATCAACACCGCCACGTTGGGGCAAGATGAATGTGCAGCAGATGATTGAACATTTGGCCTGCGAGGCATTGACCAATGCGAATGGCCAGCTAAAGTTTGAAAATATTATGACTCCGCCTGATCACCTGGTTAAAATGAGGGAGTTCCTGATGAGTGAAAAGCCATTTAAAGAAAATACCAACAATCCGTTGATGGGTGAAGAGCCATCACCATTAAGATATAAAACAGTTCAGGCTGCTATTGGCAAAATGCAACAAGAGCTAATCAATTTTTTTGAAGTATATGAAAAAAGCCCGGAACAAATTATCCGTAATCCTTTTTTTGGCGATTTGAATTTTGAACAGAATGTGCAGTTGTTACACAAACATGCTTTACATCATTTAAAGCAATTTGGAATTATTCCTTTAAATAGCTGATACAAAGTCGATCTGTTAATTAAAACTTCGCATTTAGCAACGAATCTGCTTTTTGTAAACTGTTGAGAATTGCACTTTTCATTTTGCCTACTTTCATTTGTTCGCTTTGCAGATAAAGCAGTCTTTTTTCTTTATCATTTAGTGATGAATCGGGATTATACTCTGTCATCCATTTTTCCATAGCGAAATCTGCATAATTAATATCTCCGGCTGTTATATTTAATTCAGCAACATATTCTGCTGCATCTTGCTGTGCTTTTGCAGGTAATACAGCGATGGAGTCAAGAGCTCTTTTTACGTTTTGTTGTGCTTTGTGCAGCTTAGCCATTTTTGACATGCCAACTATATGGCCTTCATCAATATCTTTTATCAGACTGTCTTCTAATGTTTTTGGAGCCTTTTCAGATGGTTTGTGTCCGTCGTGGTTGTTGTTACAAGCAATAATTGCCGTTAAAAAGATTAATGCTGGAAGAATTTTTATCATAACTACAATGAGTTTGTATTTTCCCGTAACCAGGTTACTATTTGTTCAAATTTTATATTACCTGTGGAAATGTTAATGGTAAAATTATACGCCTCATCTTCTGAAGCCTTAATTTTAAAGTTACCTTCTTTCATCAAAAGAAACATAGCAAGAAACCCTGTTCTTTTATTTCCGTCAATAAAAGGGTGATTGATAATAATACTTTCTATAATAGCAGCAGCCTTTTCAAAAAAGGAAGGATACAAGTCCTCGCCGTCAAATGTTTGGTACGGCCTGCCAATGGCAGATTGAAGTAAGCCCTCATCTCTGATTCCATGTGATCCGCCATATTTTACAATAGAAGCAGTATGTAATTGCAGAATATCTTCAATAAAAATCATTCTGCTAGTTTTTTTAAAACATTACCATATTCAGCTACAGCTTCCTTAAATACGTTATCAATTTTTTCTCTTCTGTTGTCCTTTTCTTCTTTAGCCAGCGTTTCTAAATAAGTTAAAAGAGCTATTACAGATTTCTCGCTTTCTAACTGAACCAATTGGTTCATAGCTATTACCTTCATTTCTGCTACTCTCATACGTATAAATTTATTACACAAAATTACAAAACTGAATCCATTCAGGCTTAGTAGATTTGCATCATGACGAATGACTTGCAAGGCACAAAACTCGGGAACTATATTACCGGCAACTGGATAACAGGCGATGGTGATGGACAGGCTTTATATAATGCTGTTACCGGCGATGTGATAGGTGCGGCAAGTACAAAAGGATTGGATTTTAAAAATATTACTGAATATGCAAGAACAGTTGGTAATCCTGCTTTACGCAAAATGACTTTTCATGCAAGAGGAAATATGCTGAAAGCATTGGCATTGCACTTACGCAATCATCTCGATAAGTTTTATGCAATATCCTATCAGACCGGTGCAACTAAAGCGGATAGTTGGGTAGATATAGAAGGTGGAATCGGAAACCTGTTTGCGAATGCATCATTAAGAAGAAAATTTCCAGATGAAGTTTTTTGTATTGATGGAGAAAGCCATAATTTGAGTGTGAACAAAACTTTTATGGGCACACATATTCTTTCACCAAAAGAAGGCGTTGCCATACATATCAATGCATTCAATTTTCCGGTTTGGGGAATGCTGGAAAAGATTGCAGTAAACTTATTGGCAGGCATGCCTTGCATTGTAAAACCTGCAACAGTTACGTCCTATTTAACCGAAGCCGTAGTAAAAGAAATCATCGCTTCAAAAATATTGCCAGAAGGTGCCTTGCAATTAGTATGTGGCAGTGCTGGCGATTTACTGGATCATGTAACATCTCAGGATGTGGTAACATTTACTGGTTCTGCTACAACAGGATTGATGCTGAAATCAAATCAGCATATTTTAAGAGAATCCGTCCCATTTACAATGGAAGCTGATTCGCTGAACTGTATTGTAATGGGAGAAGATGTGGAACCCGGCATGCAGGAGTGGGATATTTTCATAAAAGAAATACGAAAAGAAATGACACTGAAAGCCGGACAGCGTTGTACCGGCATACGCAGAATATTTGTCCAAGAAAATAAAATGGAAGATGTGTGGAAAGCAATTGCTTCTTCCTTATCACAAACTGTAATTGGTAATCCATTAAATGCAAAAGTGAGAATGGGTTCATTGGCAGGACAATCACAAAGGGTTGAAGTAAAAGAACAGGTGCAAAAACTTTTAGCTTCATCACAAATTGTGTATGGTTCATTAGATAGTGTAGATGTAGTAGATGCTGATGCCGAGAAAGGTGCATTTATGGCACCGATTTTATTAATGAATGATAAACCTTTCACTGCCACAGCCGCACATGAAGTTGAAGCCTTTGGTCCTGTAAGCACCATCATGCCGTATAAAAACCTGGATGAAGCCATTGTGTTAAGTAAGCTGGGAAAAGGAAGTCTTTGTTCTACTATTGTAACTGCTGATTATAAACAGGCAAGACAATATGTAGTTGGAGCAGCAACACATCATGGAAGAATTTTGATATTGAATAATGAATGTGCCAAAGAAAGCACTGGACATGGTTCGCCATTGCCGTTATTGGTACATGGTGGCCCGGGAAGGGCCGGAGGTGGTGAAGAAATGGGGGGTATAAGAGGAGTAAAACATTATTTGCAACGAACTGCATTGCAAAGTTCGCCAACAACGATTACTGCTATCACTAATGTGTATCAACCCAATGCTTTAGGAAAAGAATCAGGGAAACATCCATTCAAAAAATATTTTGAAGAGCTGGTAATAGGTGATCAGATCATTACAGAAAAAAGAGTTATCACTGCTGATGATATTGATAAGTTTGCCGACTTAAGTGGCGATCATTTTTATGCTCATATCAGAAAAACTGATTTTACAGGAACTATGTTTGAGCAACAGGTGGCACATGGTTATTTTATTATGAGTTTGGCCGCAGGATTGTTTGTGGACAGTTATGAAAAAAATCCAGTGTTGTTGAATTATGGCATTGATGAATTACGTTTTACAAAACCAGTGTATCCCGGCGCAGAAGTGTATATCCGTTTTACCTGCAAAGAAAAACTACCTAATGATAAAAGAGTGATTGAAAATTCTGAAGACTTTAAGCGAGGAGATGATATAGAAAAAGGAATTGTGAAATGGCTGGTGGAGTTTTTTGATGAAACAGATGAAGTGACAGGAGTGGCAACTATATTGACAATGGTAGCAAAAAAAGAATAAATAAAGTAAAACAGGGTAATTATTTTTTGATGAGTTGCCCTCTTACAACTTTTGTTTCTTTGCTGCTGCCATTTTTTTCTAGTGTAATCATAACACCTTCCATCAAGTATCCGTCAGCAAAAACCCCTCTAAAAATGGTTCCGCCGTTTTCTGTATAAATACCTTCACCGTCAGGAACACCTGTAATTGTTTTCCCTTCAAATTTTGCATTTAGATATTGGGTTACTCCGGTTACAAAGATTCCTTTCTCAAAGTTTCCGGATTGTTTGATGATATGGTAAGGCCCATATTTTTTACTAGTGCCACTAAAAGTTAATGAGCCTTTTCCGTTAAAATTGCCATCTTTAAATTCTCCTTCATAAACCAGAAAATTAAAAACATCCAGCACTTTTACCTGTCCGTCTGTACAACTTTTACTCAGGCAGATGTAAGTGGGTATCTCTTTTAAAGTAATGATAAGAGGAGCCACCTCATTTTTTCTTTTTATAGTAATTGATCCTTGTTTTTTTGCGGCAGCAAAAATTTCTCCAATTTTAGTATTGGATAACCTTTCCACTGGGTTGGCATTAATTTCTGCCAGCAAATCACCGGTATGTAAGCCAGCTTTTTGCGCACCTGCATTGTTGATTACTTCTAGTATCTCTACATATTTATCAGCATCGTTTTCTTTTATCTGATATGAAAAGCCAAAAGTAGCACGGGTAGACTGGCTATGTACAGACTGTATATTCAGAACAAAAAAGGCTAGGAAAATAAAGTTATTTACAATGTATTTCATATACTGAGTAGGGGATAATATAAATATAAAAGAATATAGCTTCATTGAAGATAAATAAATAGTAATAGTTGCAACTACCCTGTATATGGTATTTTTTCTTTCAGATTTTGAGATAAAGCGGTTTAAAAGGAACGGGTATAAAGATTTATATTTACGCAATAATTATTTTGTATGGAACAGGCATATGTAAAATCTGAGTTGCACAACAGCGTTACAACTATTGAATTTTTTCATCCGCAAAGCAATTCTCTTCCTGGAAAAATACTCGAAGAACTATCGCAAGCTATTCATGGAGCAGGAAATGATAAATACACAAAGGTTATTATTCTAAAGTCGGCTGGCCAAAAGGCATTTTGTGCAGGAGCTTCTTTTGATGAGTTGATTGCCATAAACAATAAGGAAGAAGGACTACAATTTTTTAGTGGATTTGCTAATGTAATTAATGCAATGCGTACCTGCCCAAAGTTTATCATTGGCCGTATTCATGGGAAATGTGTGGGAGGTGGTGTTGGCCTTGCAGCAGCAGTTGATTATGCTATTGCAAAAGAAGGTGCTGAAGTAAAACTGAGTGAACTGGCAGTGGGCATCGGGCCGTTTGTTGTTGGGCCTGCAGTTGAAAGAAAGATTGGCACATCGGCATTTTCACAATTGGCGATAGATGCTTCATTGTGGCGCAATGCTGATTGGGCAAGAGGAAAAGGTTTGTATGCTGAGTTACATCCTGATACAGCAGGTATGGATGAGTCAATCAGAAGGTTAGCTGATACGTTAGCACATTCAAGCACGGATGCAATGGCCGAGATGAAA
This sequence comes from Chitinophagaceae bacterium, assembly GCA_039927535.1. Lineage (GTDB taxonomy): Bacteria > Bacteroidota > Bacteroidia > Chitinophagales > Chitinophagaceae > JJ008. The sequence goes on from JBDSUW010000147.1 coordinate 25,957, forward strand.
AAAATATTCTGGGAAGGCACAGAACATTGGAATGATTTTTTGATTGAGAGAGCAAAAATAAGTGGTCGGTTAGTGTTGAGTGATTTCACCAAAAAAGCAATCGAAAAATTTAAAACAAAGTAGCCAATCGCTTTTAATCCCTTTCATCTTTTAGTTTAGCTGTTAGTTCAAAAGACACCACTTTTTTATTCAGCAAATAAAACACCATGGTGTAAGCATCTGAAAAATAATCCATAGTACTTGCAGCATCGTCCAAAATGCTTACTGTGCTTTTCCCTTTACCTTGTTCTGTTTCATAATAGTTTACATATCCCGGTTGAATCTTTACATGAAGGCTATCAAAGGCGGCAATAATTTTTAGTATATCCGTACCAACACCAATACCCGCCTCTGTTTTACATAATGGGCTATTGGCTTTAATTCCAATCAACCGCATACGAAATACATTAGGGGCATAATAGCTTCGGTCAAATTCAAGCTGTATGTCAATATTTTTATATTTTAGTTTAGCTGTATCCTGGTAAATACTGTTTATTGTATCCAGGGAATTGGGCAGAATAATTTTTTCATTTACTACTTTTTCTGCTTCTTCCTGAGACATGCCAAGATTTAACGACCCAAGTCCATGCAAACTAATGATATGATCTTTTTTTTGAGCTGCCGTACAAGAGGCTGCAACAATAAAAAAGAGTAAGCATATTTTTTTCATACAAAGAGATTTAAATAATCTTTTCAGTTCGAATAAAATAAATATTACCGTGATGTTTACTCCTCATCATCGTAGAGAGGAAGTATATCAAAAGACACCACTTTATTATTTACTAGGTTAAAAATTATCGCATAACCTTCTTCACCCTCTTTAACGGTTACCGTACTTTTTGTTTTAATTCTTTTGGGTTTTTCATCACCTTCATATTCAAATAATGGCTTTGCATCTATATGGTAGCCTTCATAAGCAGCAATGATCTGTAACTTAGTAGAACCAATACCGATTCCTGATTTTGTTTTACATAATGGGCTGCTGGCACTTATTCCATCCACTGCAATATAATCCTGTCTTTTCCAGAGGTTAATCTCCACATCAATGCCTTTGTATTTTGCTTTGATTGTTTCAGTAAGCACTACAGGGTCAACATCAATTACTTTTAGCGTAATTTTTGTTTTCAGCACTTTTTCTAATTCTATTAATGGCATTCCTAATTTCAGAGAGCCAATACCATCCAAACTCAGGAGATAATCCTTATTTTGGGCAGCAGAGCTTATGGTAACAATAATCAGGAAGAAGAAGAATATTTTTCTCATAGCAACATGTTTAAATTCTCACACTAAAATTATAGAATATTATTTTAAGGCCATATAACATTCACCCAGTTTAAACATTGGCTTTAGCGATGCAGCCGGATAGTGATGAGCCGGAATGAAAATCCCGGAGCATTGCTATTTGCCGACGGCTGGTGCGGAATGAGTTTATCAGGTAAGCCATCATGAAATTTAGAATCTAACAGCCCGCTGTTCATTATTCTCCCATAATAAGAGCTGCCGCCAAAGAGACAATTTTTTTATTGACAAAATGGAAAATTAATTCTTTATCCCACTTATCGTCTTTAACGCTGATAGAATATTTTATTTTGCTCATCGCCCATGTGGTATCATTTACTGCTTCATATTCAGGGCCCATTGTTATCGGGTTTTCTTCATAAGCCGGGAGAACAGATGATTTTTCGTCTCCCATGCCAATGCCTGATTCGGTTTTACACAGGGGACTACTTGTTTCCACACCAAAAAGCTGCATAATTGAGTTATCATCATCCATGTATTGTCGTTCAAAATACAGGGATACTTCAATTTCCTTGTATTTTGCTTTTACCGTGTCCTGCCAGTAGCCTGCTGAATCCTTAATGGCATTGAAATTAAATTGTTGATTCACCAGTTTTTCTACTTCTGTATGTTTCATACCGATCTTTAATTCATTGATGCCATCCTTGCTGATGATATAGTCAGCATTTTCTACTTTTTTAACTGGTTCTTTTTTGTCTTTCTGTTTGCAACTGAAAAAAACAAAAACGGCAAGGAAAAATAACAATGAATTTTTCATAAACTGAAGTTTTGGTTTAAGTATGAAGGTAAAAATGATTTTCATATACTGGCAATTTCAGGAAGCTATACTCAAAATCATTCTCTGTCCCTGAATTGAGGGGTGGGTCCTACCTCAATTGCTACCACTTTTTTATTTACCAGCGTAAAAATGATTGCTTCACGGTAATTGTCGATATTGGCTAGTGTTATGATTGTTCTGGGCTTGCTGGTTTTGGCAGAAATCTCATCAACGTATTCAGGGTGAATAATAAGCAGGTGTTTTTCGTATTTATTGATGATTGTTAATTGATCCGTTCCAATACCGATACCATCAATAGTTTTGAATAAAGGACTTGTCGTGCTAATGCCTTCCAGGAAATATGACTTTTCATCGCCGAATAGATAAAGCTCCATATCGATGCCCATATATTTTGCCTTAATGGTTTCATTCATAACTACACCTACGCCGATTTCCTTCAAAAGAATTTTTAAGTTAAGCAATTTTTCCAGCTTCGCTTTATTCATACCCAGTTTTATTGCACCCATGCCTTCAAAGCTGACCGTGTAGTCGTTATTTTGCGCAGTGGCGCAGATGGAAACAAAAACAAAACAAAGGAAGAGAAATATTTTTTTCATAATAAAACATTAAAAGGTTAATCGTGTCAGCAAATTCAATAGAATTCGTAATAAGAGTTTACTTCTACGGACACCACTTTTTTATTAACAATATGGAATTGCATGGCCCGGCTACCCGCAGTGTCTATGACGGCTATTACTGATTTGGTTGTACTTCGCACAGGCTCAACTTCATATTCCGGTGTAACATATTTTGTATTGTCAGGATAAGAGTCAATGACGTTAATTTTATCCGATCCTACTCCATTACCTGATGCAGTTTTGCATAAGGGGCTGTTGGTTCGAATACCATCGAGCTCGGCGATGGACTGTTCATTGCCCTCTTTCAGGTAAAGAACCATATCAATACCCTTGTATTTTGTACTGAATGTATCACTGTAGCCGCCATCAACGGTGATATGGCGTAATGTCAATTTTGTGTTTAACAGTTTTTCCAACCCGTCCTTGCTCATACCCAGTTTCAAACTGTCGATACCATTCATACTAACGATAAAATCATTATTTTGGGGTGTAGCTGTAGTTGTCTCCTTGCTTTTACAGCTAAAAAGAAGGCAAGTGAACAACCCAAAAGCGGGGAGTATCAATTTTTTCATTGCAAAATGATTTTAAGTCTTTACTGAAAGTATAAAATAAGTTGAATGGAACAAAATATCAGCACATTTAATACGGACAGTTTTCGTAAAATTTGTAAAAAGCTGGCGAATAAGGATGCTGATTTGAAAAAAATTATACGTCAGTTTGGCTATCCACCTATGTGGACTAGACCGGCTACATTTCAAACACTCATATTAACTATTCTGGAACAGCAGGTTTCGCTAGCTTCAGCTTATGCAGCTTTTAAGAAATTAAAAGAGAAGATTGGTTTCGTTACGCCAATCAAAATATTGCAATTGACGGATGAAGAATTGCGTAGTTGTTATTTTAGCCGCCAGAAAATTATTTATGCAAGAGAGTTGGCGAAAGCAGTACTATCAAAACAAGTGGGGTTGAAAAAATTGGCAATTTTACCAGATGAAGAAGTAAGAAAAGTACTTATTCAATTAAAAGGAATTGGACATTGGACGATTGATGTGTACCTGATGCATGCATTGCAGCGAACTGATCTGTTTCCGCTGGGAGATATTGCTTTAGTAAATAGCTTGAAAGAATCAAAGCAACTGCCGAAAGATATTTCTAAAGAAGAAATGCTGGCTATAGCAGAGCCATGGCGACCATATAGAACAGTTGCTGCAATGATATTGTGGCATTCTTATATTCAAAAAAGAGGAATTAAGCTAAGAGATTAAGGAGGAAAGGAGTAAAAGAGTTTTATTGTGATTTTCTTATTTGATTCGCACTATCGTGTAGATAAAGAAAGCTAAACTATTTATATGAGAGATTCCTGTCCAGAATTGTTGAATACTCTGTGAATGCCGTCTTTCATTAATTGTACTTTAAAATTTATGAGCATACCGTGTTTTAAATTAAGCAATGAAAGTTGAGTTTGAAGTTGATTAAAGAAGACAGGCGGTAGAGGATGAATTGATTTTAATTCTGTTATCAACTTATCATCAATTAGTAAATCAATTTTGTATGCGTCTTTAATATAAAGTTCATCATACTGAATGGGTAACAATTGTTGTCTTATAACTTTTATTCCAAGCTTGGTCAGCTCATAATATAATATTTCCTCATAAACTCTTTCAAAACATCCTGGCCCTACCCGCCTGTGTATCTTAAGGCATAAATTAACCACAATCGCTGTAAGCTTATTAATTTCCATCGAAAAAAATGTTGGGATTCAGGTAAAATGAAAATTTTGTAATTATAAATTGCATCAACTCCTTATCTCCTTTCCTCCTTAATCTCTTAGCCTACATACTTAACCCACCACAAACACTCAACGTCTGCCCTGTAATATATGAACTCATATCACTTGCCAGAAATAAAGTAGCATTCGCAATATCTTCCGGCGAAGCAAATTTCCCCAAAGGAATTCCTGCTTTGTATTTATCAGCACCGTCGCCATCTTTTAAGTAGCTGGTCATATCAGTTTCTACAAAACCCGGAGCAATTGCATTGCAACGAATATTGCGGCTGCCTAATTCTTTGGCAACTGATTTTGTAAAACCAATAATGCCTGCTTTGCTGGCGGCGTAACTGCTTTGTCCTGCATTGCCAATTTCACCAATTATAGAGCTCATATTTATGATAGAGCCAGACCTTGCTTTCATCATAGGTTTAATAATCTGCTTGGTCATGTAAAAAACACTGTTCAGGTTTATCTGAATTACATCATTCCATTGTTCTGGTGTCATTCGTAACAAAAGATTGTCCTTAGATATACCTGCATTGTTCACACAAATATCTATGATGCCAAATTCTTTCAATACTTCAGCCACAAAACTTTCGCATTGCGCAAAATCACCGGCATTGCTCTGGTATGCTTTTGCTTTTACACCAAATCCTGTCAATTTTTCTTCTAATGCAGTTGCTTTTTCCGTACTGCTGTCACTTACATACGTAAACGCTACATTCGCTCCTTGTTCTGCAAATTTAATAGCAATAGCTTCACCGATTCCACGGGCAGCACCCGTAACGATAGCAACTTTTCCTTCGAGTAATTTCATAATAATTATTTTTTAAATAAGCATCAAAGTAAATAATAATACCAGCAGCCTGTACATATATAAAATGAAAAAATTAAAAATAAGTATATAAATAATTGCTTTGAGTATTATCCATCCCCATTTTTGCCTATAAAATGTTTTAAAAGCAAGGCTGGTAATAACCAGGTTTAATAATACAGTGCCAATTCCCAACCAATAATTATCATCATTAAAGAAAGCAACCCATTTTTTATTGATCAATTCGGTAATAAAGGAAAGAAAGGGGATAATTATAAAATGTATGGCAATAAATAAACTACTTAGCTCAAGGCTGATAATAAAATGATCAAAAAAATGTTTTTTGGTGAAAAAAAACAAAAATAAAACCAGGCAAGCCGCAAGTGGAATTAATAGAAATATACCAATTTTAGAAACTGAGGCAGATTTACTATCATAATGTTTAGCTAATTCAGGATATGTAACTTCCCTTGCTTTCATCTTTGCTTTTACTAATGGAATGGCAAGCCGGGTAAATCCATATTCTTTGGCGACATAGGTATCTAATTTCATATTCAAACCCAGGAAACGGGGAAATAAAAGATACAATACAACAAATAGAAAAAAGAAGGATACGGGTTTGAAATATTTTTTCCGGATACCATTGCAATAGTCTAAAGAAAACTTACCGGGATTCGTAAAAACTGTTTTGATTGTTCTGAACAGACTTCCTTCTACATGAGTAACAAAATGAACTACTTCTTCAAAAAGGTGACTTATTTTTTTATGTTCTTCATGGTAAACCTTTTCGCCGCAGGTATTGCAATAATTTCCAGCAAATTGGTTTCCACAATTTTTACAAGTAAGGTTATTTCTTTCCATTTTATATTAAAATGCAAGTGCTATAATTTCTTCCAGCAAATTTCTTTCATTGGAAAGTCTTGGAACTTTATGCTGTCCTCCTAATTTTCCTTTGCTTTTCAGCCATTCATTAAAGACTCCTTTTTTTGCTGCATGAATAATTGGCAAACCTAACGCAATACTTTTATGCCGCTTGGCTTCATAATCACTATTGATATTCTTTAATGCTGTATCAAGTTCAATAGTAAATTGCTCTAAATTATCAGGTTCTTTTTCAAATTCTATCAGCCATTCATGTGCACCATTTGAGGAGTCAGAAAAATAAACCGGCGCTGCTGTATAATCATTTACCACAGCTCCTGTTTTTTCAGCCGCAATTGCAATAGCCTTATCTGTATTATCTACTATCACTTCTTCACCGAAGGCATTCATGTAGTGCTTTAATCTTCCCGAAACTTTTATTCTGAAAGGATTCAACGAAGTAAATTGAATAGTATCGCCTAATAAATATCTCCACAATCCGCCGTTGGTACTGATGATTGGGGCATAATTTTTCCCGATTTCCACATCTTGCAATCCTTGAGTTAATGGTTCTTTTTTACCATATTCATTAACAGGCATGAATTCGTAAAATATACCATGGTCGGTGAAAAGCAACATTCCCTCTTCTCCGGGTATATCCCCGATTTTTCGGGGCAGGCTTTGTGCCGCAAAAAAACCTTCACTTGCATTGTACATTTCAAGATAGTTGATGTCTTTACCAATTAACTTTTGAAATTGTTCCTGATAAGGAGTAAATGAAACGCCACCGTGCATATATAATTCCAGCGATGGCCACACTTCGCTCATTGTTTTTTTACCGGTGATCTCTAAAATTCTTTTGAACAAAACTAAGGTCCAGGTTGGTACACCTGAAATGGATGTTACATTTTCTTTTATAGTGCTTTCAGCCAGTTTTTCAATTTTGTTTTCCCATTCATCCATTAAAGCAATACTAAGATCTGGTGTTCGCAACCAATGACCCCAGAAGGGAGTGTTTTGTAAAAGAACTGCACTCAAATCGCCATATTGAGCTTCATTATTCATAGGATTAATATTGTGGCTTCCACCCAATACCAATCCTTTGCCGGTTAGTAATTCTGATTCGGGATTAAATAAATAGTACAATGACAATACATCTTTCGATGCTTTGAAGTGGCAATCCTGCAAACTTTCATCACTTACAGGAATGAATTTACTTTTATCGCTGGTGGTGCCACTGCTTTTGGCAAACCAATAAATTGGAGTGTTCCATAAAATATTCTGTTCGCCATGCATGTTACGTTCGATGTATAACTTCATGTCATCGTAATTGTGGATGGGAACAGATTCTTTAAAATCACGGACGTTAAAGAGATTGGAGAAGTTATACTTTCTGCCAAACTCAGTGTACTGTGCTGATGTTACCAGATCTTGCAACACTTCCCGTTGCGCATCAAGCGGATTATTTTTCCAGCCTTCTATGCGCCAGAGCCGCATACGGGCAAGCGATGATATGGCAGGAGAGAGTAATTTCATTTGCAGGCAAAATAAGAAATTAGCACCATCAAAACACACAAAAGACCATGAAAGAATATTTTGGCAGCGTTTTGGTTATTTGAAACTAAAACTTAATCAGTGTAGGCGTTATTTATTGTTTGTTTTAGCTTCTCTTTTAATGCAGCAGAACAAAAAGAATGTTCAACAGCTTCCAGGTTGCATTTTAAAAAATGTTCTTTCTTCCATTGAAATACTTTTTCCAATAAAGTGTATTCGCTATTGAGGGTTACAGGTGTAATTGTTCGAGAATCCGTATTAATGCTCATTGAGACACCTGCATTATAGATTTTATTCGCAGAATGATCTTCGATACTATCAAAAACATTAGTTTGAATATTACTGGTGGGGCACACTTCCAGGTGTATGTTTTCTTTCTTTAAAAATGCTAATAGCGATTCATCTTCTGCACTTCTGGTTCCATGCCCTATTCGGGTTGGATGAAACTGTTGTAAAACTTCTTTTACACTTTCGGCACCTTTGGCTTCACCTGCATGCGCAGTGCAATGAATATTTTTTTCTTTGGCATAGGCAAATGCTTTTACATGATTCTTTACCGGAAAACCAGCTTCATCACCTGCAATATCAAAACCAACAACATTGGTACCTTTAAACTGTTCAACGAGTTGCACGGTTTCCATGCTTTCTTCTTCGGAGTAATGACGAAGTGTACAAAGTAGTAGCCGGGCTTCTACACCTGTTTGCTGTATACCTTCTGTAACTGCATCATTAACTGTTTTTACAACTTCGACAGCAGTAAGCCCTTTCGCAATGTGGAGTAATGGTGCAAAGCGAATCTCGGCATATATAACATTATCTGCTTTTAATTGTTCCAGCAAATCAAGTGTTACAAGGTGTAAAGATTCTTTGGTTTGCATTAACTCAAAACCTTTAACAGCACGGCTGAGATAGTCTACCAGATCAGTACATTTTGGAGGAGCAATGAATGAATGCTCATATTCTTCTAAGGTAATGGTGGGATCAATCTGTTGCACGGCTTTATAACTCAAACTACAATCGAGATGAAGGTGTAACTCTATTTTTGGCAGGATGCTATAATTCATTGATTAATTTAATAAAACCAATAATTTTTATTTCAATTTCCTTTTAATAAACTTGTTGGAACGGGACATATGAACGATTGCCAGAATCTCAATATGCTCTTCACGAAACAGAAAATAAATCTTATACGGGAAACCAGCAACTGTATATTTTCTTATATTACTTTTGAAACCGAGCTGTGAAAAAGATGAAGGGGAGAAATGAATTTTATCGAAAGATTTTTTGAGTTTAGACAAAAACCTATAACCTAACCCGTCAATTTTATCATTATACCACAGGGCTATGTTATTTGCATCATCGTATGCTCCTGAAGAGATAGCGAATGAGAATTTATTTTTTCCCATTTTTTTGTTGCTCAAGATTATACCTAACTCTTATTTCTAATTCGTCCCAATTATATGATTTCTTTTCGCCTTTTTCATATTCTTCCAGTCTTTCTTCGAGTAGTGAAAGAACTTCTGGACTATTTTCCTCGGAAGATGTTTTTTCCCAATCGTCTTCAATACTTTCCCATAGCTCATCTATAATTTTGAGCTTTTCCTCATTCGGAAGTTTTTTTATTTCATC
>JBDSUW010000148.1:0-5051 GCA_039927535.1 Chitinophagaceae bacterium
CGACCAGACTGCTCCAAAATTAAAAAGAGCATATACAGTTAATGCCACAACAATAGTCGGAGTATTTAATGAACCGGTAGATAGTTTAAAAGGAGCAACTGTTGCCAATTATACTTTTAGCAATGGATTAACTATTGTTTCCGCTATTATTTTAGCTCCATTATTTAATGAGGTTCAACTTACGCTAAGCGGTGCGATGCAATCCGGTACTGTTTATACATTGACCGCAGCTAATATTACAGATTGCAAAGGCAATACAATAGGAGCCGACAATAAATCAAAAGTTGGTTTACCAGTAGATGCAGTAGCATCAGATATGATTGTCAATGAGATTTTATTTAATCCAAGAAGTAATGCATATGACTTTGTAGAATTTTATAATAGAAGCAATAAAATATTTGATGCTTCAAAATTATTTATTGCTAACAGAAACAGCAGTAATGTAATTAGCAGTATTGGTGTATTAACTACAACGCCCTGGTTGATTTTTCCTGATGACTACATCGTTTTGACAGAAGATGCCGCAAGCTTGGGCAGGGAATATCTTGTTTCAAATCCGGATTGGGTATTTACTAAATCTTCTTTACCTTCTTTTCCGGATGATAAAGGGTTTGTTCTTTTATTAAATCAGCAAGGCGATGTAATTGATGAAGTGGATTACAATAAGAGTTGGCATTTTAAATTGATAGATAATGAAGAGGGTGTTTCCTTGGAAAGAATTGATCCTGCTGGTGTTTCGCAAGACCCGAGCAATTGGCATAGTGCCGCCTCTACAGCAGGATACGGAACGCCAACATATAAGAATTCGCAGTATAAATTAATCAACAGTATCTCTGCTACAATAGAAGTAGTACCAAAAGTTTTTTCCCCAGATAATGATGGAAGAGATGATATTGCCACTGTTCAGTATCAGGTAACTGAACCAGGGTTTATTGCCAACATCACAATTTTTGACGCAGCCGGAAGGCCAATCCGTAATCTTGTTCGTAATGGTACATTAGGATTAAAAGGTTATTGGAACTGGGATGGCCTTGATGATAAAGGAAATAAACTTCCGGTTGGCTCTTATATCATATTCACAGAGATTTTTAATCTGCAAGGCAAAAAAGAAAAGTTCAAGAATGTGGTTGTACTGGCGAGAAAATTATAGGGATTAGGCTTTTATTTTAACAAATAATCTTGCCCTTATAATTTTCGAAGCAAACTCCAAGAATATACAGAGAAATTTATTTATGTCTGCGATAGGTTATTTGTATATTTTAACTAATGCCAATAATAATGTTTTATACTGTGGCGCCACTGATGATATGTATCGAAGAGTGCAAGAACACAAAAACAAAACTTTCACCAATAGTTTTATAGCAAAATACAAATTAGAAAAGCTTGTCTATTTTGAGTCTTTCAGTAATATCAGCGATGCTTTTAAGAGAGAGAAACAAATTAAGGGTGATCCCAGAAAAAAGAAAACCGAGTTGATTGAAAGTATAAACACAGAAAGGAAAGATTTGTTTGAAACTCTCCAGTCTGGGTCAGTGGAAGAAATTATAAGGATAAAGAAATTCTTTCGATAAAGTGAGTTTGCATCGCACCTTCAGTATTCACTCGGCAATAAAAAACAATCGGGTGCTCGCAAGTTTTATATCAGTTCAATATCAAAACTAACCAGATCTTTAAATTGCTGTATTCTTATATCAATATCTTTTCTGGTAATTTCTTTTAATCTTGTTGGACCAAATTTCTCTACGCAAAAACTTGCCATAGCAGAACCAATAATGATGGCTCTTTTCATATTCTCAAAAGAAATATCGTTGGTGGCAGCAAGATGTCCCATAAAACCTCCGGCAAATGTATCCCCGGCTCCAGTCGGATCAAACACTTCTTCTAATGGTAAGGCTGGTGCAAAAAATACCTGATCGCCATGAAATAATAAAGCTCCATGCTCTCCTTTTTTAATGATAAGGTATTTTGGCCCCATTTCCATAATGCTTTTAGCAGCTTTTACAATAGAGAACTGGCCTGTAAGTTGTCTGGCTTCTGCATCATTCACCATCAGCATATCTACATGTTTCAAGACTTCTACCAGATCGGGCATCGCTATTTCCATCCAAAAATTCATGGTGTCCATTACAATTAGCTTTGGTCTTTGCTTCATTTCTTGAATCACCTTCAATTGAATATTGGGAGAAAGATTACCAAGCATTAGAAACTCTGCTCCTTGATAGCTTTCCGGAATAGTTGGATTAAAATCTGCTAACACGTTTAAATCAGTAATTAATGTGTCACGACTATTCATATCTTCATGATAACGACCACTCCAGAAAAAAGATTTTTTATCCGGCACTATCTCCACACCTTCCAGTTCCACACCTCTTTTTTTCATCTCCTCCATTTCTTCTTTTGGAAAATCAAATCCAACTATTGAAATCTGTTGAACTGGTTTTACAAAATGGCTGGCTGCATATGCCACATATGTGGCAGAGCCACCAACAATTTGGTTTATTTTCCCAAAAGGTGTTTCAATTGCATCAAAAGCCATTGTTCCAACTGTAATTAAAGACATGATAGATTATTGTAGATTAATTGAATGTAAATATGATTTGCTTGTGTGGTTTCGGCGGCAAACCTACATGAATTTTGTTTACAGGAAAAACCATGTTGCCTTTGTTTCAGGTTATTATACATTTTATTACACTATAATAATCAACTTAAACACAGAATAGTATCTTTGGGCATGGCCACAATTCGACGAAAAAAAGCTTCCAAAAAAGATTTTATCCTTCTCAGGGCTTCTACCATGTTCAGAGAAAAGGGTTTTTCGGCTACTTCCATGCGGGATCTGGCTGAAATGGTGGGAATCGAAGCGGCTAGTTTATACAATCATATTCAATCAAAATCAGAGATATTACAGGAAATTATTTTCCGGATGGCGAATGATTGCAATGTGCATTTAGAAGAATTAGAAAATAGCAACCTGAGCAGTATAAAGAAAATAGAATCATTAATCCGTTTTCATGTGCAGATGATGATAAACAAGTGTGATGATTATACGGTGATGATTAATGAATGGATGCATCTTTCCGAACCATATCTTACCAATTTTAATATTCAACGCCATCAATATGTGGTTAAGATGGAAGGCATTGTAGCCGATGGCTTTCAACAAAAAGAAATGAAAGGTATATCCCCCTATGTAACTGTGCTTACTATTTTATCATCTGTTCGTGGTTTGGAATTCTGGCATCGCAGTGCCGAAAAAATTACACAACAGGAGATTGAAGACAATATGGTCAACCTTCTGATTAGCGGATTAAAAAAGAATTGAGAACATGTCCATTCATTTTCACTCACTCAAGGTTAAGGATATAAAAAAAGAAACGGACGACTGCGTTTCTGTAACTTTTGAAATTCCGGATACATTGAAATCTCACTTTGCGTATTTGCACGGGCAAAGCCTAACAATGCGAAAAATAATTGGTGATGAAGAAGTTCGCAGAACCTATTCTCTGTGCAGTTCTCCATTGGAAAATGAATGGAAAGTAGCAATTAAAAAAGTAGAGGATGGATTGTTTTCAACTTTTGCCAACTTCAATTTGAAAAAAGGAGATATGCTGGATGTAATGCAGCCAGTGGGGAAATTTTATGTAGAATTAGATCCGGCTAATAGAAAAAACTACTTGGCTTTTGCAGCGGGAAGCGGCATCACACCTTTGCTTTCAATTATTAAAACAACACTACAAACAGAACCGCAAAGTAGTTTCACATTAGTGTATGGAAACAAAAGTCGTAGTTCAATCATCTTTTTTGAAGAACTGGAAGGATTGAAAAATAAATACCTGCAACGATTCAATTTTATCAATGTCCTCAGCAGAGAAAGAACGGATTCGTTAATTAATTTTGGTAGGATTAACATGGAAAAGTTGGTTGAGCTTTCGAAGCTGATCAATTATTCTTCCATTGATGAAACCTTTATTTGCGGACCAGAAGAAATGATATTTTCTGTAAAAGAGTTTTTAGAACAAAAGGGCATAAATAAAAAGAATATTCATTTTGAATTATTCACTACACCGGGACAGAAGAAATCAGAAATCAAAAGTCAGAAATCTGAAACAGACAACGGTCCTAAAAGTAAGATTACAATAAAGCTTGATGGAAGAAGTTTTGATTTCGATTTGTCATTAACCAGCGACGCTTCTATATTAGATGCAGCACTACAACAAGGTGCCGATCTGCCTTTTGCTTGTAAAGGAGGTGTGTGCTGTACTTGCAAAGCCAGGTTACTGGAAGGCGAAGTTAGTATGGATGTCCATTGGGGCTTAGAAGATGAAGAAGTGGAACAAGGTTTTATTCTTACCTGCCAATCCCATCCCAAAACAGAGAAAGTAGTGGTGGATTTTGATGTGAAATAATATTTTATTCTCTCGTTCTGGCTTCTATTATTTCCCTTCAACAAAATCCTCAAACAGGCGTTAGTTTTTAGTAAATTTGCAATCTAATCAGATTGATATGCCAGTAAAGGATTTTGAAAAAATATTTCAGCAGAAAATTGATGAGGAAGAAAAGATAGAGCCAAAGGATTGGATGCCCGATGCTTATCGTAAAACGAATATCCGGCAGATAAGTCAACATGCCCATAGCGAAATTGTAGGAATGCTGCCTGAAGGAAATTGGATATCCAGAGCTCCATCATTAAAACGAAAAGCAATTCTCATTGCAAAAGTGCAAGATGAAGCAGGCCACGGTTTGTATTTATATTCCGCAGCTGAAACATTGGGCATGAGCCGGGACGAAATGATAAATGATTTGCACAGCGGGAAAGCAAAATATTCTTCCATCTTTAATTATCCATCACTAACATGGGCCGATATGGGAGCCATTGGCTGGTTGGTTGATGGTGCTGCCATCTTAAACCAGGTAATGCTTTGCAGAACCTCTTACGGACCTTATGCAAGGGCTATGGTCAGAATTTGCAAAGAAGAAAGTTTTCATCAGCGCCAGGGCTTTGAAGCTTTATTAGTTCTTTCAAGAGGAACAGATGAACAAAAAGCAATGTG
>JBDSUW010000149.1:0-5713 GCA_039927535.1 Chitinophagaceae bacterium
AATAAACTGTGATAAAGACGGTCATATTATATTGGTTTAAAAGAAAATCAGCTAAGGCTGCAAAAAAAGTACTTGTAAAGGATTTCGGAAAGAATGAAATACAGGAAATTTTGAATGCTTATTGGCATAAATATTTACAGTTAAAAAAGTATGTACCTGCAATGCCAACAATGGGTGGTTCAATGATGGTGCACCTTGCAGCCATGTCAACAGCGTTTTATCAGGAATTAACAGGAAGGGGCAAAACCAATGAAGAAGCGACGCAACTATTTTATGATATTGCTTGGAAAGTTTATATAAAAATGGGAAAGTTCTCTTGGTGGTTAGCTGGAATAGGTAATCGTAAAAATTATAATCAACTCAAGAAAGCAACACAATTATTCAGGTCATTTCCGTTTAACAGCCCATCTTATAAATGGAAGGATGTTGAAACTGAAAACAATGTAGTGGGTTTTGATTGCATGAAATGTCCGGTAGCGGAATACTTTCAATCAAAAGGTCTGTCAGAGTTTTGTACTAAAACATGGTGTGCTTTGGATTACCCGTTGGCTGAGTTATGGCATGCAAAACTGGAACGAACAGGAAGTATTGCAGGCGGAGCCGATAAATGTGATTTCCGGTGGATTGCAAAGAAAAAAATTGAAATTTTAGAATCATAAGGCTAACATGCTTAATAAAGAAATTAATATAGTCAAAGCATCCGTTGAGTCTGCGAAGTTTTCTCCTGAGGAATTTGGAAATGTAGTAAAAACAAATTGGTATGTTCTTACTGGCGGACCGAGTTCGGGTAAAACCACAACAGTTAATCTTTTGAGTGAAAGAGGTTATAAAACAACCATAGAACATGCCAGGCATTATCTGGATACACAACGGAGCGTTGGAAAAACGGTGGATGAAGTAAGAGCTAACAGAAAAAAGTTTCAGCTCGGGGTTTTAGATATGCAAATTGAACAGGAGGCATCAATATCTCCCGAAGAGATTTTTTTTTTAGACAGGGCTATTCCCGATGCATTAGCTTATTACCGTTTCTTAAATCTTGACGAAGACGAAAAGTTGTTGCAGGCAATACAAAAAGTGTCCTATAAAAAAATATTTATTCTGGATTCTCTTCCGCTGGTAAAAGATTATGCCCGGACCGAAGATACGACAGCACAGAAAAAAATTCATGCTTTGATCACAGAAGTTTATGAGTCATTACCTTTTCCTGTTATACATGTTCCAGTACTTAAACCTGAAGAGAGAGTTGACTATATTTTAAAAAATCTATAATATGATGAAAGCATTGCATAAGATATTAACCAATTCCCCAAACAATATCTCAAAGTCTGAAGCAAATAAACAGGAAATGAATTTGCACAAACAATTTTTTTCACTTCAAAATCTTTTTTATTGCACAGCATGTTTTTAACAGGAATCTGGCATCAAACTGACGAACAATAAATAGTCGTTAGGAAATTTTAAATCGCAATACAAAATGAATAATATAAACTGGCTTTCAATTCTGCCGCCAATCATAACTATTGCCGTAGCCATATGGTCTAAGAAAATTATTTTATCACTTTTAATCGGGTTGTTGGCAGGATGCTATTTTCTTAACCCAACGCTGACAGGTGGTTTTGAAACTGCAGTTGACCAAATTGTAAACACCTTAACCGATAGCGGAAGTCTTCAAGTGCTTTTATTTCTGTATTTGTTTAGTGGTTTAATTTCCCTTATTATAAAATCAGGCGGCATAAAAGCATTTTCAGATATAGCAGACAGGCATGTAAAAAGCGAAAAAGGTGTATTCTTTTTACTGTGGGCTTTGATACCGGTTACATTTATTGATTGTGGCTTCAGGATTGTTGGTGCGGGTTCCATCACCCGATCGCTTGCCGAAAAGAATAAGATAGCGAAAGAACGGTTTGCCTTTATGCTTAACAATACTGCCAGTCCGGTAGTAGAACTTATTCCTATCGCCACAACATATGTTGGGTTTAATATTGCCAATATCGGTATCGGTTTAAAAGCTGCTGGAAACCCGGAGAACTCTTCAGCGTATGCAATCTGGCTTAAAGCCATTCCTTTAGAGTTTTTCAGCATCGTAATAATCATTATTACTTTTTTTACCATCTTCTATCAATTCAAAAAACCGGTAAATGCTACGGCAAAACATTCTGCTGAAAAAGAGATGAAAGGAATGAAAATGAACATGGAAGAAGAGAAACCATCAATAAAGCCAAGGGTGATAAATCTTATTGTTCCGTTGGTAAGTGTTATCTCATTAAGTATATTTTTCTTTTGGTTTTTTGGGAAAGATAAACCGGGCAACAATACTTTTATAGAAGCCATGGCAAACACAGACCCAAACAGAGCCATGCTTGTCGCATTGTTTATCACTATAGCTATATCTGCTGTTCTTTACTTTTTTCAAAAATACAATCTTAAAGAAATGACCTACGATGTTATAACGGGTGGTAACAAAATAATGACAACCTTGGTAATTCTTGCATTAGCATGGCCTTTAGCATCTGTTTCACAAGCATTGGGTTTGAATGATTTTATACAGCAAAACTTAGGCAGTTCTATGCCCGCCTGGAGTGTAGCCGTTTCACTTTTCATACTGTCGTCTGCCGTAACTTATTTTATTGGTTCGGGTTGGGGAGCAGCTTCTTTACTCATGCCTGGTGCAATTTCAATTGCAGTAGTGTCCGGAGCCGGCATTCCACTTTGTGTAGCCGCAATAATTACAGGAGGGACATTTGGAGATATTACTTCACCCGTTGCAGGAATGACAAACATGTCATCAAATATTGCTAAAGCAGATCATGCAAAATATTTAAAATATGCAAGCCCTTACAATTTTATTGCAGCAGGTATTGCAGCAGTACTATTTTTAATAGTTGGAATAATTAATTAAGAATGTGTGATTTTTTGAAATAAAAAAACGACACAAAAAAATGACATTATGAAAAATCTTTTATTATACTGGTTTAAAATGCAGGCTTCCAAATTCATGAGAAAAGAACTCATTCCTCTCTATGATGCTGCGACCATAAAACAAATACTTTCCGGTTATTGGCAAAGATATCAAAGTTTAAAACCAGAAGTTCCTGCCATGCCCACTTTGGGAGGTTCTGTTATGGTTCACCTTGCAGCAATGTCAACCGCCTTTTACCAGGAATTAACCGCAAGAGGACAAAGTGAAGAAAAAGCGACACAACTGTTTTATGATATTGCCTGGAAAATATATGTAAAAATGGGTAAGCTATCCTGGTGGTTGGCTGGATGGGGCAATCGAAGTATTGATAGCCACTTGCTGAAAACAACTAAATTATTCAGGTCATTTCCGTTTAACAGCCCATCCTATAAATGGAAGGATGTGCAGACGGCAAAGAATGTAGTAGGGTTTGATTGTTTACGATGCCCTGTAGCCGAGTACTTTCAATCGAAAGGGTTATCAAAATTTTGTACCAAAACCTGGTGTTCGTTGGATTATCCTTTAGCAGAATTATGGCATGCGAAACTGGAGAGAACCGGGAGCATAGCAGGCGGAGCAGATAAATGTGATTTCCGGTGGACAGTAAACGATAAGACACAAACAAAGGAGTAACAGATACATAAAGCTATTCTTGAAAAAAAATTATATAAATATTAAATGATTAAACTAAAACCATACTCCGCATCATTTCTCACACTTGGCGGATTTCGTCTTGCAGGAATGGGCGCCTATTTTGTTTTTTTGCGACCGCCTTTATTACCCGGGGATTCAAGATACATTGGTTTATCCTTATCAACTATTCAAAATAATCATCCTTAATCATGCCGGCAAATAATTTCAAAATACAAGGTTTAACAAATGAGCAGGTGCTTGCTGCAAGGAAGAAGTATGGAAGTAATACACTCGAGTGCAAAAAAGAAATTCAATTTTTAAATGTTATAAAAAGTGTGGCAAAAGAGCCAATGGTTGTTTTGCTGCTGGCGGCTTCTTTAATTTATTTTATTAGTGGCGATACTGGCGATGGAATTTTTCTCGCTTCCGCCATTGCATTAGTATCTATCATTTCACTGTACCAGGATTCACGAAGCCGCAATGCATTGGAGAAATTAAAAAACTTTACGCAACCTAATTGTAAAGTAATCCGCAATAGTAACGTGGAGGAAACAAAAAGCGAAGATTTAGTTATGGGCGATAGCCTGATGGTGGAAGAAGGTACATCCATTACTGCTGATGGCATCATTGTTCACTCCAACGATTTTTCAGTAAACGAATCCATCCTCACCGGAGAATCTTTGTCGGTTTATAAAGACAAGACGAGCAGTGATAATTTAATTTTCCGCGGCACAACGGTAGCAAGCGGACTAGCCATTGCCATCATCACTGCTATTGGCAATGAAACGAAGCTGGGTAAAATCGGAAAAAGTTTAGAAAGCATTAAAGAAGAAAAGACACCATTAGAATTACAGATAGGAAATTTTGTAAAGAAGATGGTGATTGCAGGAGCAGTTATTTTTGTAATTGTGTGGGCAATCAACTATTTCCGTTCCTATAATGTATTAGATAGTTTGCTGAAGGCACTTACACTTGCCATGAGTATTTTGCCTGAAGAAATACCCGTTGCCTTCACTTCCTTTATGGCACTTGGTGCCTGGCGGCTAATGAAAATGGGGATTGTTGTCAAGCAGATGAAAACCGTTGAAACACTGGGCAGCGCTACGGTAATCTGCACCGATAAAACCGGAACGATAACCGAAAACAAAATGAGCCTGGCAAAACTTTTTTTGCTTTCATCACAAAAAATTATCGATGCCGAAGGCGAATTAAGCAGCGATGAAAAAGAACTTATCAGGTTGGCAATGTGGGCAAGTGAACCAATTCCTTTCGACCCGATGGAAGTGGCATTGCACAATGCTTACACAAAATTATTTACCGATGATGAAAGACCTCAATACAAAATGATTCATGAATATCCAATTGGAGGAAAACCGCCTATGATGACCCATGTGTTTGAAAATAATTCAGGCAAACGCATCATAGCAGCTAAGGGTGCACCGGAGGCATTGATGAATGTATCGAACCTGGCAGCAGCAGAAAAAAATAAAATAGAAGATGCTATCAAAATATTAGCCGTTGATGGTTATCGTGTGCTGGCAGTTGGGGAAGCAAATTTTATTGGGAATGATTTTCCAAAAACACAACAGGAATTTCAATTTACATGTAAAGGCATCGTTGCATTTTACGACCCGCCAAAGAAAAATATTCAATCGGTATTGGAAGGTTTTTATGGAGCAGGCATGGCGGTTAAAATTGTTACAGGCGACTATGCGGCTACTACTTCATCTATAGCAAAGCAGGTTGGCTTTAAAGGTTATGGTAAAACTATTTCAGGTGATGAACTGATGCAATTATCAGATGCCGAATTGCAGAAAAGCGTTTCCGAAATGCAGGTGTTTACACGGATGTTTCCTGAAGCCAAACTAAAAATCATCAATGCGCTAAAATCAAAAAAGGAAATTGTAGCAATGACCGGCGATGGTGTAAATGACGGTCCTGCATTGAAGGCAGCGCACATTGGTATTGCCATGGGCAAAAAAGGAACTGAGATTGCAAAACAGGCGGCATCATTGATTTTGCTTGAAGATGATTTATCTAAAATGCTGGATGCGGTGGCGATGGGAAGAAAGATTTATTCCAATCTTAAAAAAGCCATTCAATATATTATCTCCATTCATG
>JBDSUW010000150.1:0-6127 GCA_039927535.1 Chitinophagaceae bacterium
GCCCGCAGATAGAATTGGTAACGTACGCTTTTTTAAACAGCACACCTTCTTTGGCAATGCGGTCTATGCCGGGGGTCTGCATCAACTTGCTGCCATAAGCACTGATGGCCTGGTAAGCATGATCATCAGAAATAATGATAACAATGTTGGGCCGCTGTTGCGCCAGGCAATTGAAACAAGTCAGTATTAACAGCCACAAAATATTTTTCATACACGATGTTTTAATATTAACATAATTCAATCAAATGTTTTTTGTGAAACTACATAACCGGTTGGCCTTACCACCGTGATAATCGCTTTTCCTTTATACAAATCATCCACTTCAAAATTTAACCGCTCTCCAGGTTTTAAATCTGGAAGACTGTAAGCTTTTGTTGCAGCATAATTATCAGTTCTATCGGACACATATAATGTGTACCCTATTACAGCATGTTGCGGCAAACCAATACTTCCAAATATCAAAACATTTAGTTTTCCTTTTTTCCAGTTACGTACTTGCTGCACATCTACTGGCGAGGACAATTCCCTCAATACTTTCATTGATGGCTTTGGCTGGCCGTACATATCATAAATGCCATGTATCCTTCTTCTGAATTTGTTGGTATCGCTTGTGCCGGGATAATGTGTACGGTAATCGGTTAAATCAAAATAAATGGCGCCTTCCACATAAGGCTTGCTCTCATAAATACTCATGTGATAAATCAGGTCTTCCACTCTTCTTTCATCGCCGCCCTTAAAATTGGGTTCACACAAACCAAATTCAGAAATAAAAAATGGTTTGTCAGGGTAGCTCAAGTGCACACTATCAAGATAGTTGTGAATTTTTCCCGTTGGAATATCCCACCAGCTTCCGCCGTATTCATTCATCATCAGGTAATCGCCATCATTGGCAGCATCAGGGACAAATTTTGGATTGTTATAAAAACTGGTAGTGAGGGTATTGCTTACATAAGCAGTCATTCTAGTTGCGTCCAGTTCACGGGATCTCTTTAAAAGATCAGCGATCATTTGCTTCATGTCCGCATCACGGCCTCGCAATTCATTACCTACGCCCCATGAAAAGATGCTGGGATGATTGTAAAAATTGTTCACCATTCTTTCCAGTTGTTTCATAGATATGGCCCGGATAGTTTCATTGGCCGGTGTTTCGGGTCCCCACAAAGGAACTTCCTGCTGAACGATGATACCGCTGCGGTCGCAGAAATCATAAAACAATTCATCCTGCTGAAAATGCTGCCGTGTAAAAATGGAATTGACATCTTTCATCAACTTACAATGGCGGATAATTTCTGCATCTGTTTCTGCAAAACCAAAATTCGGATTGCTTCCCGCCGTCCACTCAACACCCATCAGTTTAATACGTTCTCCATTTAAATAAGTTTTGCCATTCAGCATTTTAATCTCACGGAAACCGATATTGGTTGAAATTTTATCAACTGCTTTTTTACCGTTGAGTATAGTTACATCAATGCGGTACAAATTTGGGGAATCAAAATGCCAGGGATTTATTTTTGCAAGGGATACATCAACAATTGCTTTATTGTTTTCCCAAACTGGTTTTACACTGCTGGAATAAATTGTATTTTGAGTAGATTGATTTTCTTCTATAATGCGAATGGCAAATTCGAGTTTGGTATTGGCCGCATCAAAGCCCAATTTTATTTTCAGTTTGCCTTCATTATTGTCAATATTCAATTTGGGTTCTACATGAATATATTTAGCAGATAGTTTATCGCTTACTATCAATGCCACTTTGCGGATGAGGCCCCCATCATTAGGCCAGTCGAAAGAACTGCCAAAAGGAACTTTATTTTTTCCATAATCATTGTTGCAGGCAACGGTGATGATATTCTCTTTTCCATAATTTAATTTTCCATTCAGGTTTATGAAAAACTTATTGAAGCCATCACCGATATTTTCTTCTATTTTCTTTCCATTTACATAAATGAATGAAGTGTGATTGATAGCACCGAACTGCAGCACTACATTCTTATTTTTCCAATTGGCAGGGACCTTTATTTTTTGCTGGTACCAGCCCCAGCCATAATGGTTTTGATTTGTATCTTCTATATTCCAGGTGTGTGGCAGTTGCACGGTTCTTGCTCCTGCCAATGATTTTTCATACCAATGGCTATTAATCCCTTCCCCTTTTTTATCAATTGCAAATTGCCAGTCGCTATTTAACGGAATGGTATCCCGCTGCGCAAAAGAAAATTCACTCATCAATAGAATTGCAATCAAAATAGGCAGCTTCTTTTTCATCTTCTTTTTGTTAAACATTCAAATATATATTGTATGCTTTGCGTATAATTTTCGCCCGGCTGCAACAGGGTTGAAGGGAAGTCTGGCACATTGACAGCATTGGGAAAACCATGTGTCTCAAAACAATAACCAGAAAATGGTTCGTACTGCTTTCCACCCTTACCTGTAATCGTTGGTATCCATTTACCAGTATAAAAATGGATAACAGGCTCTGTTGTATAGACAGACATGTACAGCAAACCATCGCTGCTTTTAGCTTCTGCACCAGGTTTGCTCATCGAAATGTTGTTACTCAAAACAAATGACTGATCATAACCATCAGCAATATTCCAGGATTGTTGCACCGGCTTCCATTCTTTAAAATCAAATAGCCCACCTTCCATCGGCACTTGTTTTCCTGTTACACAAAATGCTGCATCCTGCTCCAGCCAATAATCTGAATGAATCCTTATCAGTTGCTCTTTTGGTTGTGTTTGCAATTCATCTAAATTGAAATAGCTATGATGTGACAGGTTTATTGCTGTTGTCCTGTCAGTCGTAGCTTCGATAGTGTATTTGAGTCCCTCTGGTAATAATGAAAAACAAATTATCGTTGTCAGCTTTCCCGTAAATCCTTCTTCTCCATCTTCACTTATGTATTTCAAACTGATTGAACATTCCGAAGACTCATTTACTTCAACAACTTCCCAAACTTTTTTATCAAATCCTTCGAATCCTCCATGCAAAGTATCACCGCTTTTGTTTTTACTAAGTGATATAGTTTCATTTCCAATTTCAAATTCACCTTTCTTAATCCGGTTTGCATAGCGGCCGATGATTGCCCCAAAATATGGGTAATCGCTTAGATACTTTTCTTCCCAATAATCCTCTACATTATCAAAACCAAGAACCACATCTCTTGTGCTCCCATCATTACATGGCACATTCAGCGACATCAGTATACAACCATAATTAGTAATGATGGCAGAGAGCCCATTCTCCCTTTTCAACTCATACACAAATACATCCCTGTTGCGATATTTCGTTTGCTCTATTATTTTTACTGATGTCATAAATATTTTTTTTACCAGAATCTAGCATATAAAACAGCCACTGCCAATAAAATTGTAATTACCATCACCCATTGTCCGCTTGTTAAACCATATAAATCCGTTGCCGATTTCATATCATGTCCTTTTACCTGTCCTTTTTTATCTAACAAACTAACTGTTCCAATAAGCAATACAGTAAAGAAAAACACCCAGCCCATTTGTATTAGAAAAGGAATTTCAAAATCACCCGCAGCATTTGGATAAGCCGTGTACAGTAAGGTCTCGTTGCCAGCAATGCCAGGAAGAAATTTATCAAATAAGATAGCTAAAACTACGCCCCCAATAATACCTGCTATGGCTCCTTTAGAGGTTGTCTTCTTCCAGAAAAATCCTAATAAAAAAACCGGAAAGATGGCCGGAGAAATATAGCCTGTATATTTTTGAATAAATTCAAATCCACCTTTACCGCCAATACCCAATGTATCATTCCAGTTTACAATTATCGCAATTATCAGCGAAGCAATAACAACCAACCTCCCTATCCATATCAGGTTCTTTTCTGAAGATTCTTTTTTGAAATATTTCTTGTAGATATCTAACGTATAAATAGTGGATATACTGTTTGCTTTTCCTGCCAGTGATGCAACTATTGCAGCAGTTAATGCTGCCATTGATAAGCCTTTTAAGCCGGTTGGAAGAAATCCTAAAATAGCAGAATAGGCATTGTCTTCCCTGAACTCACCATTGGTAAGCATTTGTGTTTGTAGTTCTCCATTCTGATGTAAAACATAAGCGGCAATGCCCGGCAACACAACCAATACCGGCATTAATAATTTTAAGAATGCAGAAAATAAAATCCCGGTTCGGGCAGTTTTCAAATCGGCGCCCAATGCCCTTTGTGTGATGTATTGATTGCAGCCCCAATAATTTAAATTTGCAATCCACATACCAGCAGCCAACATGGCCAGGCCGGGTAAACTGGAATAATTGTTTATCTGTTGTTGCGTTGCTCCTTCTGCGGGTTTATCAAATATCATATTAAAATGACCGGGAGCAGATTTCAATAACTGGTTAAACCCCGCCAAGGCATCTTTCCCTAATCCAAATTTTTCTGATACTAATGTAAGTGCTATGTATGTTGTTATTAATCCACCGGCAATTAAAACAAGTACCTGTATCACATCTGTGTATCCAATCACTTTCATTCCGCCCAGCGTTATGATCAATGCAAACAATCCCAATCCAATCATGATGAGATGAAAATTTCCACCTCCCGTTAAATTATTAATAGCAATAGTACCGAGGTACAATATTGACGTAAGGTTTACGAAGATGTACAGGAAAAGCCAAAACACAGCCATGATTAAAGCCACGGTTTCATTATACCTTGTTTTTAAAAACTGCGGCATGGTATAAATGCGGTTCTTTAAATACACAGGCATAAAAAATATGGCGACAATAACCAACGAAACTGCGGCCAGCCATTCGTAAGAAGAAATGGCAAGCCCCAATCGGAAACCGTTTCCACTCATACCAATAAACTGCTCCGCAGAAATATTGGAAGCGATCAGCGAAGCCCCTATTGCCCACCAGGTAAGCTGACCTTCGGCCAGAAAGAAATCAGCAGAATTGGCTTGCGCAGATTTTTTTCTACGATATACCCAAATACCATAAGCGGAAACGGCTATCAAATAAATGAAAAAAACCAGGTAATCTTGTTTTAACATTTGCTATGTTTTAAATTATTATTACCTGTTTACAATGGAAGTTCCATCTTCTACAGATACATGATAATAGTTTAGTTTTCTTCCCAACTCCTTTTCATAAGCGATGAAAATTTTTTCTATTAAATCATCCGCAACTTCTTCTTTTATCAGGTTGATGGTACAGCCGCCAAACCCGCCGCCCATCATTCTTGCGCCCGGCACATCAGGATTATCTTTTACCTGGCTGATGAGGAAATCCAGCTCAGCACAACTCACTTCATACAATGTACTCAGCCCCTCATGCGTTTCAAACATTTTTTTTCCAAAGGAAATGATATCATCATTTTTTAAATCATTACAAGCCATTGTAGTCCGTTCAATTTCTTCTACCACATATTTACAACGCCGGTAAACAAGTTCATCAAACGGCAGCACATATTTATCGAGCATCTTCATATCAGCATCTCTCAGGCTTTTTACCTGTGGTTGATATTGTTGAATTATCTCAACGCCTTTTTCGCATTGCATGCGTCTTTCATTGTATGCCGATGAAGCCAGCGAATGTTTTACATTCGTATCCAGCAAAACAATTTTAATTCCTTTCATCAAAAAAGGAACATATTCAAATTCCAATGAACGGCAATCCAGCCGAATTAACTGATTGCTTTTTCCAAACATACTGGCAAACTGATCCATGATGCCGCATTTAACACCTGCAAATTTATGTTCTGCTTTTTGTGCCATCTTAACCATACCTATTTTTGCAATACTCAACCCAAACAATTCGTTTAATGCAAATACTGTTGCACACTCCACCGCCGCCGAAGAAGACATGCCAGCACCAATAGGAACAGTGCCGCAAATAACAAGGTTGAATCCATTTATAGAAAATCCGGCTTTGTGTAATTGGTCAACCACACCCAGAATATAAACCGGCCAATGCTTGCCGGGAGAAGACAAATCATTTAAGGAAGCTTCATGCAGTTCTTCAAAGTCAATTGAGTAAAGGCTTATCTTCTCATCATTTCTTTTCTGTACGGCCACATAAGCATACTTATCAATAGATGCAGGTAACACAAAGCCATCATTGTAATCAGTATGTTCGCCAATAAGATTGATTCGCCCCGG
>JBDSUW010000151.1:0-8670 GCA_039927535.1 Chitinophagaceae bacterium
TTGCAATTTACTCCCAGATATACATTGATAAAAATACCTGATACAGAATTTATACAGTTTTAAAAAATATCTTTGTGAACTTCAAATGTAAAGGAAGTAAAAACTATAATGACAGACAGGAATGCAAAGGGAAATATTCATAATAACTGCTTTTTTTATTTTTTCGGGCAACTTGTTTGGCCAGTCTCTCAATACTATTACCGGAATCATTCAGGACAAAACATCAAAACAACCCATTGAATTTGCAACAGTGCAATTGCTCCAACTGCCTGATAGCACTGTTTTAAAAACAACTGTTACTGACAAAAAAGGGAAATTCACTATTGAAGATGTTCAGTCGGGAAATTATATAGTTAGTTATACTTTTATCGGATATAGCCAGACTATTCTTTCTGTAACCGTTGATCAGAAAAAAGAAAATCTGGGGCAAATAGAACTTGAGACTTTATCGACATCGCTGGCCGAAGTAACCGTTACCGGAAGAAAGTCTTTACTCAGTACTTCTATTGATAGGAAAGTCTACAATGTATCGCAAGACATTATGGCCCAAAGCGGAGTTGCCAGTGATATTTTAAAAAATATTCCGTCTGTGGAAGTAGATATTGATGGAACAGTAAACCTGAGAGGATCATCTGATGTAATGATACTCATCAATGGAAGACCATCGCCACTAATGGGAAGATCAAGGGCAGAAGTATTACAACAATTGCCTGCCAATTCAATAGAAAGAATAGAAGTAATTACCAATCCATCTGCACGGTTCAAACCGGATGGCACTTCAGGTATTATTAATATCGTTTTGAAAAAAAATACAAAGCAAGGCTGGAGTGGAGCGGCTATTTTGAATGCTGGAAATAACGATCGTTATAGTGGCAATCTTACATTCAATTATAAACCGGGCAAACTCAATTTCTTTGGCAATTATAGTTTACGGCAGGATAGCAGACTCCGCACAAATACAATCGACAGAGAATATCTGGACGCATCCGGTATAAAAGAAAGTTTCTATTATGACAAAAACAGTTCTTTGGCAAGACCTGTTTCCCATTTTGCAACTTTAGGTATTGATTATACTATCGACGATAAAAATACCATCGGCCTTTCAGGAAATTATCATTACCGTGACCAGGTTAAAAATGATGTGCAGAACAGATTGTATACAGATAAAAATAAAATTACCACCAGCCAGTTCGACAGGTTGCGATACGATCCCGAATTTGAAAAAGAAAAAGATGCAACTGCTTACTGGCAGCACAATTTTGCAAAAGAAGATAAAGAATTAAGAATAGAATTAAATGTATCTACGTCAGATGAAGTGGAGGACAATCATTATTCTACCATTTATTATTATCCTATAAAACCTTCTGCATTTGACAATACATTAATAAAACAAGGTGATAAACAACAGCAGTTCTCCATTGATTTTACAAACCCAATTACTGAAGATTCAAAGATTGAAACGGGTTATCTCGGTTCATTCAGTCAGATAGATCTTGATTTTTATGGTGAATTGTACGATACTACTCAGAAAAAATTTATAAAAGATAATATCCGGTCAAACCGGTTTACCTATAATGAAAGTATTCATGCCTTTTACGGAACGTATCAGCGTCAGTTTGAAAAATTTGGCTACTCAGCCGGGTTACGGGCAGAGCAGGCCATTATTAAAGGGAATCTTGTTACGAAGGACTCACTGATCAGCAATGATTATTTTAAAATGTATCCAACGCTTCATCTTGCTTACAAATTAAAAAATGGTGAGCTGCAATTAAATTACAGCAAAAGGGTAAACAGACCGGATGGTGATGAGATGAATCCTTTTCCTGAATACAAAGATCCATTGAACCTGAGAGCCGGTAACCCCAAGCTACTACCCGAAATGATTCATTCAGTTGAGTTTGGCTATAAATGGCAGAATGATAATTTTTCATTGGTGCCAAGTCTTTATTATCGCTATAAGAAAAACGGATTTACATCCGTTACTATTCCGCTTAATGATTCAGTGCTATTGACTACAGAACAAAATCTATCCAACGATCAGTCGGCTGGCTTAGAAATAATATTTAGTGCAAAAGCCGGTAAATTTTTCAGTTCTAACCTCAGCACCAACTTCTTTTATAATCAGATTGATGCATCAGACCTCGGCTTTATTGGAAAGAAAACAATTTTTTCGATGAGCACAAATTTCAATGCCACTTTTACCATTACTAAAACAACTGTGGCACAGATCAGCAGTAATTTCCGTTCTGCAAGACTGACACCCCAGGGAAAATCATATGCCAGTTTTGTTTTCAATGCCGGAGTAAGGCAAGACCTTTTTAAAAAGAAAGCATCCATTACATTAACGGCTTCAGATATATTTAAAACTCTCCGGTATAAAAATGAGTTCAACACAACTGGTTTGCAACAAGTTTCATTTGGAAGAAGAGACGCCCAGATCATTTACCTGGGTTTCAGCTACCGGTTTGGCAAAACACCTAAAAAATCAAAAGAAGTAAAGCTTGAGTTTGATAACAGCTTGTAATCCTCACCGGTAATCAGCACTATTATTCGCTAAAAATTCATTTTAACCTGCAGCCGCTGCGGTTTATCTTTGCCGCCTTATGGAACAATTGCTCAAACAGGTAGAAGATTACAAAAAAGAGATTGCTGCTTTTAGTGCTGCAGATGAAAAGCAGGTGGAAGAATTCCGCATTAAATATCTCGGCACCAAGGGATTGATGAAATCCATTATGGGTGAGATGAAAAATGTGGCGGTAGAAAATAAAAAAGAAGCCGGGCAGCTATTAAATGAGTTCAAGATTTTTGTAGAAGTGAAGTATAATGAGTTAAAAGAGTCAGGTGTCGGGAGCCTGGCTACCAGACAGGCAGGTCAGGTGTCATCATCTTCGAATATAGATCTTTCTCTTCCTGGTGATAATCTTCCCATCGGTTCAAGGCATCCTGTTGTATTGATGCGAAATAGAATCGTTTCTATTTTTCAACGATTAGGATTTGCTGTTGCCGAAGGACCGGAAATTGAAGATGACTGGCATAATTTCGGCGCATTAAATTTACCAGAGCATCACCCTGCAAGAGATATGCAGGACACTTTTTATATTCAGCAAAATCCAGATTGGGTGTTGAGAACACACACCAGCAATGTGCAGATACGGGAAATGGAAAAAGGCAAATTGCCTATCCGTATGGTGATGCCTGGAAGAGTATACAGAAATGAAACCGTTAGTGCTAGGAGCCATTGCTTTTTTCACCAGGTAGAAGGATTATATATTGATGAACATGTTTCTTTTGCTGATTTGAAACAAACACTTTATTTCTTCGTAAAAGAAATGTATGGTAAAGATGTAAAAGTTCGATTCCGCCCTTCTTATTTTCCTTTTACAGAACCGAGTGCAGAAATGGATGTAAGTTGTTTTATCTGTGGCGGTAGTGGTTGTACTATTTGTAAAAAAACCGGTTGGGTAGAAATATTAGGTTGTGGCATGGTGCATCCAAATGTATTAACCAATTGTAATATTGATCCAGCCAAATATACAGGCTTTGCATTCGGCATGGGAATAGAAAGACCTGCCATGCTAAAATACGGCATCAACGATATTCGCTTATTCAGCGAAAATGATGTTCGCTTCCTGAAACAATTTACTTCAGCTATATAAAAAGGCTGCCTTTGAAGGGCAGCCTTTAGTTCTAATTCAATTTTCAATTATTTAAATTACCTCGGTCTGGGTCTGTATATTGCAAGCACTAAAGAAGCAACAATGGCAATCCATAAGCCAATGCCATATCCTTTACCCAGCGTCTTAAATATCATTTCAAAAGACATACCGTTAATAAGTGGCCCTACAATCATAATGTAAAGCAAGGTGAGTAATGGAAGTACGTAAAGTAAACTTCCCGGAAGAATACTGTTGCCATTATTAAGTGCACCTACCAGTAATAAAAGTCCTGATATAGGTATTATCAGCAACAGATATTTTTGCCAATCTCCGCCGTCGGCTTTGACCATTTCAAATCCAGTGATACTTCTTCCGAACATACTGAAATAAGCAAGAAAGAAACTGCCTAATAATGCAGCTCCTAAAACAATGTTTAGCGTTTTTCTGTCCATGTTAGTTGGTTTTGGTAATTGATAAAAAAATGAAATTAATTTTTTGCAGCCATTCGTTTATAACAGAAGAATGCGGCAGCTAAAAATGCGACGATGGCAATATAAAACCATGGTGTAAAATCAACAGTAATTTTCATGCTATCACTCATCGATTTTCCGATATTGTCAAGCCCTGTTCCCGATCCTGTATCCGTACTTGGAATACTTGTTTTAATATTTTTCTTGACGTCAAGCATCAGACCTATCAAGGCACCAGCAGAAGCCACACCGGTAGCTATTGCTCCGCCCAATGCTGCTTTGGCATTAGTAAAAGATAAGGCAAGACCTAAAATTCCAAGACCCAATGCAATCATTGCATAGAGATTCGGATCCTTGTCATCTGACTTTGTTGCAGTCTTGGTAATACTTTTATCTACCCCTTCTGTTTTTACATCATTTAGTAAAGAATTATCACTACTATTATTCTTCATCTTAAAGCCGGTTGCCAATTGTACACCGCTTACGGTTTGTAAAGAAGAGCCATTACATTTAATATCTATAAATGGCATCAGAAAAAGTAATACTGCAACTGCAAACGCTACAATAGAAGGCATTTTTGTTCCTAATATTCCCGGAGCAGAGTTTACTACAGATGTTTGCATTGTTGTTGAAGCAACGTATTGCTCTGTTGGTTGATTTGTTGGATGATCTGTTGGTTGATTGGTTGGATGATCTGTTGGTTGGTTGGTGTCCATGTCTTAAATTTTCGTTTAAGATAAGAGAAACTTTGCATAAATACCAACCATAAATTCCACATCCAATATCTTTACACACATAATACGTTAAGAATGAACATCAACAGCATTTGTGTATGTGGAGCAGGAACTATGGGAAATGGTATTGCCCAGGCAGCAGCACAGGCCGGCTTTTCAGTTATTTTATATGAATTAAATACTGCTGTTCTTGAAAAAGCAAAAGATGCTACTAGTGAAAACCTGCAGATGCAGGTGGGGAAAGAAAAAATTACTGTGGAGGAAAAAGAAAAAATAATCCGTCGCATTCATTACAACAACGATATTCAAACTTGCCTTGCTGATGTTTTTATAGAAGCCATTGTTGAAATAGCTGAAATAAAAATTGCCTTGTTTAATCAACTGGCAGAACTTAATCACAGTGAATGCATTTTTGCCACCAATACATCTTCTTTATCTGTAACGGCTATTGCCGAAAAAATTCAACGGCCGGAAAGAGTGATTGGCATGCATTTTTTTAATCCGGCAACAATAATGAAATTGGTTGAAGTAGTAAATACACCGCATACAAATGAAATAACCACCAACACTATTATGGGACTTGCAAAGCAAATGGACAAGGTACCTGTGCTTTGTAAAGATGCTCCGGGCTTTATTGTAAACAGAGTTGCGAGGTCATATTATACGGAGACAATGCGGTTGGTGGAGGAAGGCCATGTGGCTGTTGAAGCAGCGGATAAATTACTGGAAGCATCTGGATTTAAAATGGGACCATTTAAACTAATGGATCTTATCGGCAATGATGTTAACTATGCGGTAAGCAATTCAGTATATGAACAGATGAATAAAAATGAACGATTCAAACCTTCTTATATTCAGGAACAAAAAGTAAAAGAAGGAAAGCTGGGTAAAAAATCTGGCGAAGGTTTTTATAAATACACCCCTAAACCCCGTCCGACCGATTCATCCGGGCGGGCCTAAAGTGGAATTATATTTCCTTACTTCCTAATTTTCTTAAAATAATAAATGAGTCATAAAGAAGAAAAATATTTGTTTCAAGAGAAAAGTAAATTCTCCACTTCAGAGCTTGTCCCGATTTTTCGGGAGGATGGCAGCAAAATACTTGTTACCGGCGGCACAGGTTTCTTAGGTTCCTATATTATTAAGCAATTAATTGAAAAAGGATATAGTGTCCGGGCTATACGCAGATCTGATAAACTTCCTTTCTGGATTCCCGCAGCAATATTTGATAAAGTAGAATGGGTGGAAGGTGATGTGCTGGATATTGTAGCGTTGGAAGATGCAATGGAAGGCGTTGATACTATTATTCATTCTGCAGCCATTGTTTCTTTTGCAAAAAGGGATAGAAAAGAAATGTACAAAGTAAATGTGGACGGAACAGCGAATGTCGTTAACGTTGCTTTAGAAAAAAATGTGCGGCGATTTGTACATATCAGTTCAGTTGCGGCATTGGGAAGAACTGCTAATGGCGGCAATGTAAATGAAGAAAAAAGATGGGAAGAATCAAAAGTCAATACTCATTATGCCATCAGTAAGTTTAAAGCTGAGCTGCAAACATGGCGGGGATTGAATGAAGGGCTGGAAGGTGTAATACTCAATCCAAGCACCATATTGGGATATGGTGATTGGCATAGCAGCAGCTGTGCAATGTTCAGAAATATTTATGAAGGCTTTAAATGGTTCACTTCCGGAATCAATGGATTTGTAGATGTGGAAGATGTTGCCAGAGCCACTATTCTTTTAATGGAAAGTAATATTACCGAGCAGCGATTCATTGTTAACGGCGATAACTGGACTTTTCAAAAATTACAAGATACCATTGCAGATGCATTTGATAAAAAGAGGCCATCTAAACTGGCAACACCATTTTTAATGAGCCTTGCCTGGCGAATGGAAAAGTTTAAATCTCTTTTTAGCGGGAAAAACCCATTGCTTTCAAAAGAAAGTGCAAGATTGGCACAAAGCAAAACGTTGTTTGAAAATGATAAGCTATTGAAAGCAGTTCCGGATTTTTCTTTTACACCACTTGAAGAGTCTATTAAAAATGCTTGCGCAAAATATATTGCAGATAGTAAGAAATAACCAAATAATTAATTAATGGAATTTTGACTGACCTTATATACTTTTTAAGATCATAGCCCCAGAGAGTCTGTCCCGATTTTTCGGGAGGCAAAATGCCTGCCTGTCGGCAGACAGGTCAGTAGAAAATATTATTTCAGTTTTTATTGAGCTCCGTAGGAGCGGCATGTGAAACCATATATAATTAAATCGCCATTTTTTCTGGTATCAAGCCGATGTTACAACCGTTTCCAGATGGAATTGGAATTACGGATACACAATCGGTATAAAACATTTCGCCCCTCTGGGGCTATAAAATTCACTATTAATGATAATTTCTCCTATGTTTACAATTAGGATAAAATAGTTCTTTGAGATACTAATAAATTTGATTTTAAAAAGTGAAAAAGGGTGAGAGTAAGAGGTAATTCTAAACAGCTTTAAAGCATGTTCATCAGTAGAAACGAACCTCACCTTTTTCTATCTCTTCGAGTTTGAACAGAATGTAAGGAATACTGCGCAGCGGTATATCCAGAATATCCAACCAGGAGACAAAACGAAGGGAGATTTTTCACTTTTAATCTTAAAAAATTATTAGAAATGAAAAAAATTGTAAAACAAGTAGCAGGTATTGATGTAGCACAAAAAGAATTAGTAGTGTGTTTGGGTTGTATGTACGATGATTGGTCGCCATCATTGTATGCACACAAAACATTTGCTAATACGGGAAAAGGGTTCGTTTCCCTTCTGTTATGGCTTAAAAAGTTAACGGACGAATCAGTTGCTGTTCGATTTGTAATGGAAGCAACAGGTGTTTACCATGAGTCACTGGCCTATTTTTTAGATAGCCAGAATTGCGAAGTAAGCATTGTACTTCCTAATAAAATCAGTAACTATTTTCGAACACTTAATATAAAAACCATTACTGATAAAACAGCCTCAGAAGCTATTGCTTTATTTGGATTAGAAAGAAAATTAGATTGCTGGCATAAACCCAAAGCGGAATTTAAAAAACTCCGGCAGCTAACCAGGGAACGGGATCAGATAGTGCAAGAGAGAACAATGGTAAAAAACCAGCTCCATGCCGAGCAAGCAGAAGCAGAGCCTAATAAAAGAAGTATTGCCCGGATAAAAGAAAGAATTAAAATGTTGAACAGACAGGAGATTGAAATAAAAGAAGAAGTGACAACTTTGATAAAGCAGGAACCAAACGTACAACAAACTATAAATACCGTTTGCTCATTGACAGGAATAGGATTATTGACAGCATCCATAGTATTAGCAGAAACTAATGGGTTTGAACTAATACGCAATAAGCGACAATTGGCAAGCTACGCAGGATTTGATATTAAAGAAAAACAATCAGGCACCTCAGTGAAAGGGAAACAAAGAATATCAAAGAAAGGAAATAAGCATTTACGAAAAGCAATGCACCTACCTGCTTTATGTGCTATCCGGTATGATGAACGATTTAAAGCCATATATGCAAGATTGATAGCAAAGCATGGAATAAAAATGAAAGCAGCTGTCGCCATACAACGGAAAATGCTGGAAATGATATATACACTCTATAAAACTGGCAAAAAGTATGAAAAAAACTATTTAACAAAAGAAAATTGCTTGGCAATGACAGGACAATAATAAAAGAGGGAAGCAATTAAAAACTGCTTCCCTGACAGGCTGGCTTAAGCCGCCTAAAATACAAATGTATTAAATCAGATTTAATTAGGAATTAAACACAGAATCTACTGA
>JBDSUW010000152.1:0-24519 GCA_039927535.1 Chitinophagaceae bacterium
GCGGCCGGCGGTATCTATGATGAGTACATTTTTGTTTTTACTTCTGGCTTCTTTTAATGCATTTTTGGCAATATCAACAGCGTTTTTATTTTCCAGTTCAATATGTACATCAACACCGATTTGCTCACCTAAAACTCTCAGTTGTTCCATTGCTGCCGGACGATAAACATCAGCTGCAACAAGCATAGGAGAGAGGCCTTTCTTTGTTTTAAGAAAGTTGGCCAGTTTGCCACTAAAGGTTGTTTTACCCGAACCTTGTAAACCAGCAATTAAAATGATAGCAGGATTTCCTTTTGCATTGAAAGTGGCTTCCTGTCCACCCATCAGCTCAGTCAACTGATCTTGTACTATTTTGGTCATCAACTGTCCGGGTGAAATAGCATTGATCACTTTTTCACCCATAGCCTTATCTTTTACATTATCAGTAAATTCTTTGGCTATTTTATAATTCACATCCGCATCTACCAATGCACGGCGAATCTCTTTTAGAGTAGTAGCAATATTTAATTCTGTAATTCTGGCCTGACCTTTCAGGTTCTTAAAGGCTGATTCTAATTTTTCCTGTAATGAATTGAACATAGTTCACATTTTTTTTCACTATCACATAAATAAAAAGTGAACATCAAATGTTCACTTTTTTTAAAGAATTGCAAAGATAAAAATGTAAAAGTTTATGTCAGATATTTCTTTTTAAGTTTAAAATTATGATCCAAGGTAAGTTCTTAGCATCGAGCAGCGGTTAGATGCCTTTAATTTGGTAATTGCTTTGTCTTTGATTTGTCTTACTCTTTCTCTTGTAAGGCTGAATCTTTCTCCAATATCTTCCAAACTCATTGGATGATCTACACCAATTCCGAAGAAAAAGCAAATAACTTCTTTTTGACGTTCTGTCAATGTTTTAAGACTTCTGTCTATTTCTGTTTTTAAAGACTCATTATGGACAAGTAAGCCATCTGTTTTATCCGCATTAGCATTTTCTAGCACATCAATTAAGGTACTTTCTTCGCCATCAGACAACGGCGAATCCATACTTACATGACGGGAATTGATAGCAAGAGTAGCTTTTACCTCTTCAAGATCCATATCCAACACTTCAGCTAATTCTTCAGCTGTAGGCTCCCTTTCAAATTGCTGCTCTAACAATGAAAAGGCTTTTTGGATGCGATTTGTCAATCCAACTTTATTCAATGGCAAACGAACAATTCTTGATTGTTCGGCAAGCGATTGTAAAATACTTTGTCTGATCCACCATACGGCGTAGGAAATGAACTTGAAACCTCTTGTTTCATCAAACCGCTGAGCAGCTTTGATAAGTCCCAGATTTCCCTCATTTATAAGATCCGGAAGCGAAAGACCCTGGTTCTGGTACTGTTTAGCAACAGATACTACAAAACGAAGATTGGCTTTCGTCAATCTGTCTAAAGATTTCTGGCATCCTTGTTTAATAAGAGTGGCTAACTTAACCTCTTCTTCGGGGGTAATGAGTTCGACTTTGCCGATCTCCTGAAGGTACTTTTCTAAACTTTGGGATTCACGATTCGTTATCGACTTCGTGATTTTGAGTTGTCTCATACTCATAGGAATGGTTTTTTTTAGTTGGTGTATTTAAAGGGTTAAGAATGATAAGATTTGTTACTTATGACTCTAAAAATACCCACCACGGTTTCATTGGTTTTTCAGAACTTATTGAACTTCAAGGCAATTTAGCTAAATTGCCAATTCAGGCCAAATAAATTTTGACAGTATGTTAACGGTTTGGTTTACGATTTATTTTGCTGGATTGGGTTGAAAAAAATAATATGCAAAAAATAAACCCAAAAATAAATTGCGGCAATGATTTATTTTCTATTATTGCAGCCAACGTAATGATTTTTAGAGAGAAAGTAAATGAGCAAACAATTATACACCTTAGAGTATCCGGTCCGCTGTTCGCCAACCATCCTTTATGATTTTTTGGCAACCCCTGCTGGTCTTGGAGAATGGTTCGCTGATAAAGTGGATGAAAAAGAGAATATCTTCTATTTTGGATGGAGTGGATCTTTTGAAAACGCAGAAGTAATGGAGAAAGAGCAGGATAAATTTATCCGCTTTCATTGGGTTACTGCACCAAAAGGTGAATATTTTGAGTTCCGTATCGACAAATCAGAGATAACGAATCAGACTATTTTGATTATTACAGATTTTGCTGAAAAAAAGGAAATCAAGGACCAAAGTAATCTCTGGGATTTTCAGGTAAAGGAACTTATCCATCGCCTTGGAGCTTAATCAGCCAGCATTTCAATTATTTTTTTGAAATTAATAAGTAGGGCTTTCTCTACGATATCGAATTCCTGTAAAGGGAATTTGTATGCTATTTTACAAAACGTACTACTCTTGACAATTTTTTCAAATTCTTTTTCAGTCAGCGTTTCTATCGGTTTGTAATTTGCTTCTTCAAAATGATGTTCCCATTGTTCTTTATTGATGCAGTAATAGAAATCGTTTTCTTTTAGTAATGAATAGGCCGTTGTAATTTTTTTCTCATACAAGGTCTTGTATTTTCCGGCAAGGTGGATAGTAAAACTAAAGAAATGTCCCCACCAGAACATTGTTCTTATAGCAAATATTTCTGAATGGTTAAAAATTTTTGGAAAGTCAAGCATCCTGTAGGGCAGTCCATTGTAGTATTCACCTTTTGATATTTTAGGTGATGACTGGATTAATTCTACAGGAAGTTTTGTATAATGTTGGTCAAGCGATATTTTTTGTTTGATCTGAAGATCAGAAAAAAAATGGTCAACCTTTTTTAGAATAGCATTCTTTGTTAAAATCAAATCCGCATTTCTAATCAATTCCATCTCCTTTTGTGAAAGCCTTATTTTTGCATCGTTCATATAAAAAAGGGTTGCATCATTATTATACATTAAAGATAGGTGTTCAAAAAGCTTGATAAATTAATTATAAAGGCATTTATAAGCCCTTTTGCAGCTACATTTTTTATTGTACTGCTTGTGCTTATCATGCAGTTTTTCTGGTTATATATTGATGACTTTGTTGGTAAAGGAATTGCAACAGGTGTAATTTTTGAATTTATCCTCTATCAGAGTGCGGTCTTAGTTCCATTAGCATTGCCGCTTTCTGTTCTTTTATCATCATTAATGACGTTTGGTAACCTGGGAGAAAGTTTTGAACTGGTGGCAATCAAATCTGCTGGTATTTCCTTACTTCGATTTATGCGTCCATTATTTATTGTAAGTGCTATTATTTCTGTGTTAGCTTTTTTATTCGCTAATTATGTTATCCCAGTTGCCAATCTAAAAGCAAGGACTTTACTTGGTGATATAGTATATGCCAAGCCAGCCTTTGATTTGAAAGAAGGAGTTTTTTACGATAAGATCCCAAATTTTGCCATTAAGATTGGAAAAAAAGAAGCGAATGACAGTGTAGTAAGAGATGTAATTATTTATGAGCAGGGAGGCACACTACAGGATAACTTCATCATTGCCAAAAGTGGCATCATGCGGGTAACTGAAAACAAACGGTTCCTTGAATTTAATTTAAAAGATGGATGGCGGTATCAGGAACGGGGTAATGCAGCTGGAGGGAATACCAATACTGAATTTATCAGAATCAGGTTTAAGGAATTTAAAAAGCAATTTGATCTGAGCACACTTGGTTTTAATAATCGCACAGCAGATAGTTTAAATAAGAAT
The DNA here is from genome assembly GCA_039927535.1 of Chitinophagaceae bacterium. Taxonomy (GTDB): domain Bacteria; phylum Bacteroidota; class Bacteroidia; order Chitinophagales; family Chitinophagaceae; genus JJ008. The sequence goes on from JBDSUW010000152.1 coordinate 3,693, forward strand.
AATGAAAAAATGTTCAGTTTGAGGCAGTTAAGAGTTGCTCTTGATTCGCTGGAAATAGAATATAATAATTTAAAGTTGCGATCAGGTCAGGATATATTTAACCAATTTAATTTTGCAAGACTGCCAGATTCAATCCAATCAAAACTAAGAATTGCAAAAAACGAACAAGACAGTTTTGTTTTTAGCATGAATGGCATCATTCCAGATTCTGCCAAAAGGAATATTGATCAAAATATTCTGGCATTTGCAAATTCATTAAAATCTACAGCCCAGTCATTGGATGAAAACCTGAAAGACAAGGAACGGACTATCAGAAAATACAAAATCGAATGGCATCGGAAAATTGTTTTATCGCTTGCTTGTTTGGTGTTGTTTCTCATAGGGGCTCCATTGGGAGCTATTATTCGAAAAGGTGGGCTGGGTACACCGCTGTTATTTGCTATTCTTTTTTTTATGTTATTTTATTTTTCTAGTACCACAGGCGAAAAATTTGCAAAAGAAGATACAATGACGCCGTTTACAGGCATGTGGCTGGCTACTTTTGTTTTGGTCCCTATAGGAGTTTTTCTTACCTGGAAGGCCATGAGAGATTCTCAATTATTCAATAAAGAAGTTTATATCAGGGCAGCTCGGTTTGTTGCTAGATATTTTGGAAAGAAGAAATGATTTTTTAATAATTCAAGAGAACTGACGTCATTGAAAAATTGATTTTCGCTGAAGTTGTTTTTACAACAAGCAAAGAAAATTATTTGTGTATATTCGGAAAACTAAATCAACTGTTATGAGAATATCATTTTTTGCCTGCCTGGCAGTTCTTTTATTAGGCTGCAATTCTTCTTCTACATCAAAAAAGGATAATACAACTGTACAGCAAGATGTTACAAGCCAAACGGCTGATTCGGTAACTAATAATTTACAAACCAATGAGCTACCCATGATTATCGAACCTGTGAAAATAGTTGCAGCCGATATTCCACCAGCACTTAAGTTCAAAGGAAAACTGCAGGATGCATGGCAGTGGACAGATAAATTGGGTGATAATATTTTTATTACTTCTTATGTGGCACCTTATGAACATAAGGATGAATATGGACAAGAAATCCAGTCTTCAGGAATATATACTTTTCATTTTGTAAAGAAGAACAGTGAGTATACATTATTATGGAAAATGAACGATGGAGTAGAAGATTGTCCTGTTGATCTTACCAGTGAATTTATGAAAGATGCTGCTACAGTAACTGACCTTGATGAAAATGGTGTGGCAGAAACAAAAGTGCAGTATACCCTTGCCTGCCGGGGAGATGTGTCGCCTGCATACATGAAACTTATTATGCACGAAGGCACAGCAAAGTATGTTTTGCAGGGAAATAGATGGATTAAAGATAGCCCGGAATCTAAGTTTGATGTAACTGCCGATAATGTTAACCTTGAAATGCTGCCGGGATATAATAAAGAAACAGATGAAGGGAGCCAGATTACTTTTGGCCGGTATGAAAATGATAATGATTTTACAAATGCTCCAAGAGGATTTTTATCCTTTGCAAGTAGTGAATGGCTCAAATATTCCAAAGAAAAAACGGGTGAATAAGAACTAACTATTTGAAAGCAGCACAACAAAATCTAAAAGTCCAAAAATGGGTGGCAGTTATTTCTGTATTGCTGCTGGTTGTTAAATTTATTGCTTACTACACCACACATTCGGTTGCAATACTTACTGATGCATTAGAAAGTATTGTAAATGTAGCTGCTGGTTTCATTGGTTTATTTAGTTTGTTTGTAGCGGCAAAGCCCCGCGACCAGGATCATCCATACGGACATGGAAAAGCGGAATTTCTTTCTGCCGCAATAGAAGGTACATTGATTGGCACTGCCGGAGTAATTATTATTTATAAAGGCGTTCAGAATTTAATAAGCCCTGTTGAGCTGCAAAAAATTGATATCGGAATATGGCTGGTTGCCGGAACAGCTTGTGTAAATTTTCTTATGGGTTATTTTTGTCTTCGTACCGGGAAAAAGAATAATTCTGTGGCGTTAGTTGCAAGCGGAAAGCATTTACAAACAGATACCTGGTCAACAATCGGAATTATTACAGGCCTTACGTTACTTTATTTTACAGGATATAAATGGATAGATAGTGCTGTTGCTATTTTATTTGCTTTGTATATTATTTTTACAGGGTATAAAATTTTGCGTATTTCTATTGCTGGCATCATGGATGAAGCAGATGCAAAGCTACTGGTTCGTATGGTAGATATATTGAATGCTAATCGTAGGGAAAATTGGGTGGATCTCCATAATCTTCGGGTAATAAAATATGGAACTGTGTTGCATGTAGATTGTCATTTAACGGTTCCCTGGTTTTTAAATGTGCATGAAGCACATAAAGAAATTGATGCTCTGGGAATATTAATCAGGAAAGAGTTTGGCGAAACGCTGGAATTGTTCGTTCATTCCGATGGATGCTTGCCATTTCAATGCAAGATTTGTAATAAAGCGAATTGTCCGGAAAGAAAGAATAATTTTGAGCAACGAATTGACTGGACATTGGAAAATATTTCTCAGAATAAAAAACATGAATTAAAATGACCACTAAGACAGTAACAACATGGAAAACGGCACATGAATTTGAAAGTAAATTAGGTCTAAACAGTATTCAATTAGATGGAAGTAAGATAAATGGCTTTGGCCCAAAGGCATTGTTATTATCTGGACTTGCTGCTTGTTCAGGTATAGATGTGGTGGATATTCTTGAAAAAATGCGAGTTTCATTTTCTGATTTTGTTATTGATGCGGAAGCAGAACAAACTGAAGAGCATCCAAAGGTGTTTAAAGATATTTTAGTTACTTACAGAATTAAGACGGATGCTGCGAATGAAGATAAAGTGAGAAAAGCAATTGACTTATCGTTGGAAAAATATTGTGGTGTTGCAGCCATGCTGAGAAAGAATGCGGCAATTGATTATAAACTGATAATAGAATAATATAGATTTAACATATGCTATCAAAAAAGTCGCAATATGCTTTTAAGGCACTTACATATCTCACGGAAAAATATGAGCAAGGCCCTGTGCTAATATCTGAAATTGCAAAAAAGAAAAAAATCCCTTTGAAATTTCTGGAAAATATTTTATTGGAACTTAAGAAAGCTGATATCCTGGATAGTAAAAAAGGGAAAGGTGGCGGCTATTTTTTGAAACAAAACCCGGCAAAAGTTAAAATGGCTACAATTATCAGACTGATAAACGGGCCAATAGCCATGCTGCCATGCGTTAGTTTATATTTTTACGAACGATGTAAGAATTGCAATGAAAAGCATTGCGGCCTGCATGATATGATGATTGAAGTGCGGGATGCCACTTTAAAAATTGTTGAGAACCGCACACTTAGAGACCTCACAATCTAGCTTTAAGTCTACTAATTTGGTAGGATAAAGCATTACGCCTATTTTTGCTTCTTAATACATTAAATATGGCCTTACGTCTTGGAGACACTGCTCCCAATTTTAAAGCAAAGACCTCAGTTGGTGAAATCGATTTTTATGACTACCTCGGAGATAGCTGGGGAGTTTTATTTTCCCATCCTGCGGATTATACACCTGTATGTACTACTGAATTGGGCAGAACCGCATTGCTGAGTGAAGAGTTTGCAAAACGAAATGTAAAAGTGCTGGCATTAAGTGTAGACCCATTGGATAAACATACTGGTTGGATAAAAGATATTAATGAAACGCAAAACTGTAATGTTGATTTCCCAATCATTGCTGATGAAGATAGAAATGTTGCAACATTGTATGATATGATTCATCCGAATGCTTCGGCTACAGCAACTGTAAGGTCTTTGTTTATTATTGGTCCTGATAAAACAGTTAAGTTATTTATCACATATCCTGCTTCTACTGGAAGAAATTTTTTTGAAGTATTGCGTGTTATTGATTCGTTGCAATTAACAGCCAATTACAGTGTGGCAACACCTGCAAACTGGAATGCCGGTGAAGATGTAATCGTTGTTCCATCTGTTTCTACTGAAGATGCTATTAAAAAGTTTCCAAAAGGAGTGAATGTTATAAAACCTTATTTGCGGTATACACCTCAGCCCAATGTTGAATAAGGAAATTATATCACAAATCGAAAATGCTTCTTTAGCACATGGTCTTGCTATCATTGCTTCTCAATTCCCCAAAGAAGTTGTTTTTTCTTCATCACTTGGTCAGGAAGACCAGGTAATAACGGATGCTATATGCCGGAATAAAATAGCAATTGAAATATTTACATTGGATACAGGCCGTTTGTTTTATGAGACTTACGATTTGATACAGAAAACAAATGCCCGTTACAAAACAAACCTGAAAATTTATTTCCCTGATGCAACAGATGTAGAAACATTCGTAACTGAAAAAGGAGTGAACAGTTTTTATGAATCTGTAGAGAATAGGAAAGAATGTTGCTATATCAGAAAAGTAAAACCATTAAATAGGGCGTTGGCTGGTGCAAAAATTTGGATAACCGGTTTGCGGGCAGAACAATCTGACAATAGAAAAGATATGCCAATGATTGAATGGGATGAACAAAGGCAGTTATATAAATTTAATCCGCTCATTAACTGGAGCTATGATGAAATGAGTGCTTACATCAATGAACAGAATGTGCCGTTCAATCCATTGCATGATAAAGGATTTATCAGCATTGGATGTGCGCCTTGTACCAGAGCAATTGAATCAGGGGAAGATGCAAGGGCTGGACGCTGGTGGTGGGAAGCATCGAAGAAAGAATGTGGGTTACATGTAAACGTATAAACGATTTATATTTTTTGACTATATAGTCTACTAAAATGGTAGACAAAATGAATTAAAGTATGCGTAATTATCAATTAAATTATCTGCAGGAATTAGAAGCAGAAAGTATTCACATTTTCCGGGAAGTGGCTGCACAGTTTGAGAGACCTGCTTTGCTTTTCAGTGGCGGGAAAGATTCTATAACAATGGTGCATCTGGCAAGAAAAGCATTCGCTCCAGGTAAGATTCCATTTCCATTGGTACATGTAGATACAGGTCATAATTTCCCAGAGGCTCTTGCTTTTAGAGATAAACTGGCCAATGAAGTGAATGCAACATTGACGGTTAGAAAAGTAGAAGATACAATCAAACAAAAAAATCTTACGGAGCCAAAAGGAAAATTTCCCAGTAGGAACTGGTTACAGACGTATACATTATTAGATACGATAGAAGAATTCAAATTTGATTGCTGCATTGGCGGAGCAAGAAGAGATGAAGAAAAAGCAAGAGCCAAGGAAAGGATTTTTTCTGTGCGGGATGAGTTTGGTCAATGGGATCCAAAACTTCAACGACCGGAGTTATGGAATATTTATAACGGAAGAATTCATAAAGGTGAAAATGTCAGAGTATTTCCTATCAGTAACTGGACTGAGCTTGACATCTGGAATTATATCCGCAAAGAAAATATTGAGTTGCCTTCTATTTATTTCTCACATGACAGAGAGGTGATAGAGTATGAAGGACAATTGATAGCCATGAGTGATTATGTAAACCCTTCGGCTGATGATGTTATTTCTTCTAAGAAAGTTAGGTACAGAACTGTTGGCGATATGACTTGTACTGCGGCAGTGCAATCAACTGCATCTACGTTAGATGAAGTAATTAATGAAATTATCGCCACCAAAATAAGTGAAAGAGGCGAAACAAGGATTGATGACAAGGTGACAGAAGCAGCGATGGAAGACAGGAAGAAGGGTGGATATTTTTAAGTAGCCGGGAAGATGGGAAGTAGGTAAGAAAAATATGTGGAATAAAAGATTTTTTCTTTTTGTTTCAGCCTCGTAGCGGCGACATATCAGTAGCTCGGGATTTTAATCCGGAGAAAGGAAAACGACAAATGTATTTGAGTCCCGTGGGGACGACATATTGGTAGCTCCTGATTTCAATCCGGAGAAATGAAAATGAAGAATGTATTTGAGTTCCGTGGGGACGACAGATTGGTAGCTGCGGGTTTCAACCCGGAGAAATGAAAATGAGGAATGTATTTGAGTCCCGAAGGGACGACATGTTAGTAGCTCCGGGTTTTAACCCGGAGAAAATGAAAACGAAGAATGTATTTAGAACCCCGTAGGGGTGACATGTTCTTGATGAATAGAATTACAGGAGTACAAGAGTGCGAAGCAAGGGACGATGATAGTAGTACTGAAGTTGGGAACAAAAAATAATAATTATTAAAAGAAATTAGATGGACTTATTAAGATTTATTACTGCCGGAAGTGTGGATGATGGTAAAAGCACTTTGATTGGTCGTTTATTGTACGACAGTAAAAATATTTTGATTGACCAGATGGAAGCATTGGTGAAGTCTACGAAGAACAGGACAGATGGTTCTGTTGATTTGGCATTACTAACAGATGGGTTAAGAGCAGAAAGAGAACAAGGTATTACGATTGATGTGGCGTATCGCTACTTTTCTACACCAAAAAGAAAATTCATTATCGCTGATGCGCCGGGGCATGTGCAATACACAAGAAATATGATAACAGGTGCATCCAATGCAAGCCTGATTATTATTTTGATTGATGCAAGACAAGGTGTGGTAGAACAAACAAGAAGGCATTCAATTATTGCATCGCTGTTGAAAATTCCGCATGTTGTTGTGGCAGTAAATAAAATGGATTTGGTGAATTACTCGCAGGATGTGTATAATAATATTTTGATTGACTATGCGAAAGTGGCGAAACGATTAGGACTAAACGATGTGACATATATTCCTATCAGTGCATTGAATGGCGATAACATAGTTGACAAGTCAACTACTATCCGTTGGTACGAGGGCAAGCCATTGCTGGAAATGCTGGAAGAAGTGGAAGTGAATAATGATGTGAATTTAACGGATGCCCGTTTTCAGGTGCAATTGGTGCTACGTCCGCAAACGGAAGAATTGCATGATTACCGTGGCTATGCAGGAAAAGTAATGAGTGGTATTTATAAAAAAGGAGATGACGTTACTGTCTTGCCTTCGGGAATAAAAACTACAATCAGCCAATTGGAAGTAGGTGAAAAAAAAGTGGAAGAAGTGTTTGCTCCGCAAAGTGTAACGATTCAGCTGAGCGATGATATTGATATAAGTCGTGGCGATACAATTGTAAAATCGGATAATCTCCCAATGGTAAATAATGAACTAGATGTGCTGATTTGCTGGGTTGATGATAAGCCATTGCAAGTAGGTAATAAATATTTATTGCAGCATAACAGCCGATTGGTAAGAACGGTGGTGAAAAGTATTGAGTACAAACTGGATGTTAATTCATTGCAAGAGCATCCGGTTGATGATGGTGTAAAGTTGAATGAAGTGGTAAAAGCAACAATTAAAACCGCATCACCCTTGGTTTATGATTCGTATTCAACACTAAGTGAAAATGGCAGTGCCATTCTTATTGATGAAACAAGTAACTCAACAGTGGCGGCTGTTTTATTTAAGTAAGGAGCAATGATTCACTCCAAAAGATTTATACATACAATTTCGAATGCCACTGATAAGTTGCTGCTGAAGGATATTGCCGTGCCTGAGGAGAAAATCAATGAAAGTAAAAGCATTGTTGAAGTTCCTGATGAATTGCATGGCAATATCAGGAATGAAAGAAAATGGAAACACCTGGCAACTGGCCTGCTTATTTCATTCGCATTAATGATAATCGGATTTTTTGTGTATCAATATTTCGGGTATGCGACGTTGCGGTCGTTATTGAGTTCTGCAACGCAAAGTATTGATAATTCCTTTTATTTATTTATAGCAGCAGGTTTCATTGCACAAATGGTAGATGGTGCCGTAGGTATGGGATATGGTGTTACCAGCACCAGTATTTTAATGAGTATGGGTGTACACCCCGCGGCAATTAGCGGAAGTGTACATACGGCAGAAATTTTTAGTAGTGCAGCCAGCGGTTATAGTCATTATAAATTTGGAAACGTAAATAAAAAATTATTTAAAGTATTGGTAGTGCCCGGCATTATCGGTGCCATAGTTGGCGCAGGTGCATTGGTTTGGCTGGGAGATAAGTATGGCAATATGATAAAGCCTTTTCTGGCAGCGTATTGTTTATTGTTAGGGTTAAGAATTTTGTACCAGGCGTATAAAGGAGAAAGGAAGATCAAGAAAGTGAAGAAAGCTGGTTGGCTGGCAGGTGTAGGTGGATTCCTCGATAGTTTTGGTGGCGGTGGCTGGGGGCCTTTGGTAACAAGTACATTGATTGCAAAAGGCAGAAGTCCACAATATGTAATAGGCAGTGTGAGCCTGAGTGAATTTTTCGTAACCTTCTTTAGTGCATTATCCTTCTTTGTATTTATAGGTATTACACATTGGCAGGTAATTGCAGGATTAATGATTGGTGGTGCTATGGCTGCTCCCATTGCTGCAAAGTTGGCTGGTAAATTACCATTGAGGACGATGTTGATATGTGTAGGCTTTATGGTTATTCTTTGGAGTCTTAGAATCTTGGTGAAAGTTTTAATCTGATTGTAAAGCCTCATACAAAACTCACGGATGTATATTTGCTTCAATAAATCAACAGACAATCATCATGGCAAAGCATCCCGAAACAAATGCGGTAAGAATTCAAACGAAAAAAACGGGTGAAAAAGAACATTCAACTCCATTATTTCTTACGAGCAGTTTTACTTACGATTCAGCAGAAGATATGGCGGCTGCTTTTTCAGATGATACACTTGATGTAAATATTTATTCCCGTTTTTCCAATCCCAGTGTTGATGAGTTTATTGAAAAAATAGCTTCATTAGAAGGAGCCGAAGATGGAATTGCAACTGCTACAGGAATGGCAGCTATCTATGCCACATTCATGACTTTCTTAAATCAGGGTGACCATATTATTTCTGCATCGGCAGTGTTTGGTTCCACACATACAATCCTTACAAAATATTTACCTAAGTGGGGAATTGAATCTTCCTACTTTGATATGAACAAACCCGAAACTATTGAGGCATTGGTAAAGCCCAATACAAAAATGCTTTATGTAGAAACGCCGAGCAATCCGGGGTTAGACATTATTGATATTGAAACGTTATCAAAAATTTGTAAGCAACATAAAATTTTATTGGTGGTGGACAATTGTTTTGCCACACCGGCAGTGCAGCAACCCATAAAATTCGGTGCTGACCTTGTTGTGCATTCTGCTACTAAATTTATTGACGGGCAGGGGAGAGTGCTAGGGGGTGTTGTTGTTGGAAAAAAAGAATTGATACAACCCATGTATCTTTTTATCCGTAATACTGGACCATCTATGAGTCCGTTTAATGCATGGGTGTTATCCAAAAGCCTGGAAACATTATTTATAAGAATGGAACGACATGCTGCAAGTGCATTATCAATTGCCAATAAATTAAATGGCCATGCAAAATTGAGCTCAATCAAATATCCATTTTTGGAATCGCATCCGCAATATGCCATTGCCAAAAAACAAATGAGTAATGGCGGCGGTATTGTAACCTTTGAATTAAAAGGTGGCATAGAAGCCGGAAGAAATTTTCTAAACAGTCTGCAGATGATCTCGATGACCAACAACTTAGGTGACAGCCGAACAATTGCTTCGCATCCGGCATCAACTACACATTCTAAATTAACAATGGAGGAAAGATCTGCTGTAGGTATTACGGATGGTTTAATTCGTATTTCTGTGGGATTGGAGAATGCAGATGATATATTAAATGATATATTGCAGGCGTTGGGAGAATAAATTTAATCATTGGTTATTCTATCAATGCAATGCCTTCATAAGTTTTATATTGTGAAAAAATTATAGCCCCTAGTAACTGCCACTGAATAACTCCGTTAACAAAATATTCAAATTTTTTATTATCAATTGTTCTGTTAATTTGAATATTTAATGGTTTCCAGTTTGTGCCGCTTATAAAGCCAGTTGTTGAAGAACTTGTACTAATTGGAATATTTTGATCCTCTTGAATAGCTTTGCCATATTCAATTAGCAAGTCATACTTTGATATAAGATTTTTTTTTATGTCAATATCCAACAAATAACTTTCATTACTTTTTAAACTATCTTCTGAAGTAAATTTCCATGTTCTTATTTGGTTTGAATTTTGATTGTTTGAATGACCAATAAAAGATAAAAGTCCAAATACAAAAATAATGGCAGTAAATAGTCCAAGTTTTTCCCGAAGTAATTTTGTTGCTTTAAAGCAAATGGCTATAAAAAAAACAAACAGCCCAATATTTATTAAACTCCATAGTAGGTATAGCATAGCTGTTTGGTCTTAATGGCTCGGAATGTCTATAGTTTCCTAGTAAATCTAAACTTTAAACCCTAATATCCAAAATGAAAATGCCTGTCACTATTTCTTCCTCTTCCTCAATTGTTGCAATGTTGCCCGCATATCTTTTGGTAGTTCTGCTTCTAGATCAACTATTTTTCCATCAATATCTTTAAACCCAAGTTGAAAAGAGTGTAATGCAAGTCGGCCAAGAATAGGTCGTTCTTCCAGTTCATCTTTTGAAAGATTGTATTTTTTCTTTAAGCTGGAAATTAAAACCGGTTTGCCATCACCATATACTTCATCACAAACAATTGGGTGACCATAGTCTTTCATATGAACTCTTATTTGGTGAGTTCTGCCTGTATGAATTTGAAATTGTATCAAGGAGTAAATGCTGAAATCTTCAAGCACTTCAAAATCAGTTAAAGAATCTTTGCCCCGTCCGAACCGGTCATCCGGGCGGGCATTCCGGTGAATAATCATCGTTCCGTTTTTAGCCGGGTGTTCTGCAATAGGAGAATCAATAGAACCTTTTTCTTCTGGCAATGAACCGATAACCAAACCTTGATATATCTTTTTTGTTTGCCTTCCTTCAAATTGAAGCGAAAGATGTTTGTGTGTAGTTAAATTTTTTGCAAAGACGATTAAGCCGCTGGTGTCTTTATCTAACCGATGAACAGTATAGATGTCTTTATACTTTTCAATTAATAATGATTTTAAGGAAACATCTTTTCCCATTCTGTCGGGAATAGACAGTAAGCCGGAAGGCTTATTAAGAGCAATCCAATTTTCATTTTCGGCAATTATAAAATCCTTTAAAGACATTTTTTACTATAAAGTTTGTAAAGCCCCTTTAGGCCCGCCCGGACGATCCGGTCGGACGGGGGTTTGGGGTTTACTTCCCTCTTTTAAAATGTTTCAGATCTCTAACTTCTTTCTCTTTCAAAAAACGCCATTTGCCTCTTTCAATATTCTTTTTAGTAAGTCCGGCAAATATTACCCGGTCAAGATTTTTTACATCATAACCCAGCGACTCAAAAATCCGTCGGACGATTCTATTTTTTCCACTATGTATTTCAAGGCCGATCTGAGTTTTATCTTTTATATCTGCAAAAGCTAATGCATCTACATTTATAAGTCCGTCTTCCAGTACAATTCCTTTTAGAATTTTATCAAAGTCATTTTTGGTTAATGGCTTATCCAACGTAATATGATACACTTTTTTTATTTCGTTGCTGGGATGTGTTAATTTCTGCGCCAGCTCACCATCGTTGGTAAAAAGTAAAACACCAGAGGTGTTTCTATCTAATCTGCCAACTGGATATACTCTTTCAGTTGTAGCCCGACTGATCAGATCAAGAACAGTTTTTCTGCCTTTGGGATCATCAGTAGTAGTTATATAATCTTTGGGTTTATTTAGCAGAATGTAAACAAGATTTTTGGCCAGGAATATTTTTTTGCCGTTTACATTTATTTCATCTGTGCTGTCCACTTTAAAGCCAGGTTCAGCAATAGTTTTACCATTTACTTTAACTAGTCCCTGTTTTACGAGTTCAGCGGCTTCTCGTCGACCACAAATGCCTGCATGTGCTATAAACTTATTCAGCGGCATTTTGTCGTTTGATTCCGGACGAAGGTGTTCTGGTGCTTTTTCAGGTATAGTTGTATCAGGTTGTTTGCCTTTGTAACCTGGCTGCGTGGCTCTTTCTTCTTCTTTCTTCTTCTCAAAGAAAGCTTGCTTTTCTTTATTGTACTTTCTTTTTTCCTGTCTGAATTGTTCTTTTACAGCAGCATTACTTTTCTTGGGTACAAACTTGCTGAAATTGTCGGTTGATTTTTTCTTCATGGGGAGTGATTTGCTGTTTTACAACAGTAGTGAAGGGCAAAGATAAGTATTCATATCTCAACGTAAAAAGAAAAGCCTCCTGGTTAAAGGAGGCTTTGGATATATGATTGAGTAATTGAATTAAATAGTCTCGGTCTTTACAGGCTTTTTTCTGTCACCATCCTTTCTATGATTAGACTCCTTCATTTTCTTCATCTGCTCTTCAGTTAGAATCGATTTCATACTTTCTTTCTGCGCTTTCATTAATTCTTTAATCTGTTCTTTCTTTTGCTCTTCAGACATTTTGCTGTCTTCTTTAATAAATTTCATTTTTTGCTGAGTAGCTTCTCTATTCTTTTTAAGTTGGGCAGATTGTACATCACTCAAACCAAGTTGAGTTTTCATTTTCTCTCCTCTTTCTTTTGTTTTTGTTTCAGTTTTTTTTTTGCCTTCAACTTTATTTTTTTCTATCTGGCCTTTTTGGTCAGCAGTAAGGAAACTTTGCATTTTAGCCTTATTCTCTTTCTGCATAGCATCTTTTTTTGCATTCCATTCTTTTACTGTGATGTTGTCATTTTTCTTCAAATCTTCCATTTGTTTGTGGAAGCTTTCTCTTTGTGTTTTGAATTGTGCTTTCTGATCTTCAGTCAGGTTAAGCTTCTGCATATCCATACGATCACCTTTCTTTCTGTCCATTTTATGGTGCATTGCTGGCTTATCTGCTTTTCTTTCAGGAATCTCTTGTGCATTTACTGCAAGTGCCATTGATAATACAAGGGCAGATAGGATTATTTTTTTCATGTTTTTTTATTTGTTTTAGTTTGGACGCTGGTAGGTTCAGAAACCTTTCGCTATTAATTGTTAAAATAAATTTTATCGGTATACAGACCTGAATTTAGTATGCAGGTTTAATCAAACTAAGAAAAATTTCGTAGGAATGCTCATTAGCTAATTTCTTTATTTGCCAATTGGCCACAAGCGGCATCGATATCTTTGCCCCTACTTTTTCTTAATCGGGCATTTACCCGGTGTTTGCCAAGGTATTCCATAAAGGCTTCCACCTTTTCTTCAGTAGGTTTTTGAAAACGGGCAAAATCAATTGGATTATATTCAATAATGTTTACAAGATCGGCAGGCACCTGTCTGTAAACTTTTATCAATTCATCTGCATCTTCCGGACTGTCGTTAAAATCTTTGAACAGGATATATTCAAATGTTACCTGTGTTCCAGTTTGTTTATAAAAATAATTCAGCGCATCAATTAATGATTTGATGTTGTTGGTATCATTAATCGGCATTATTTTATGTCGTTTCAAATCAGTGGCGGCATGCAATGAAAGTGCCAATTTGAATTTTACTTTGTCATCACCTAATTGTCTTATGCCTTTCGCAACTCCAGCAGTGGATACAGTAATTCTTTTAGGGCTCATGGCCATTCCATCTATAGCAGTGATGCGTTCAATAGACTTCAACACATTTTTATAATTAAGCAATGGTTCTCCCATTCCCATAAAAACAATATTGCTTAGCTTCTTTCCATTTGTTTTTTCTGATTGCTGATTAATTAAAGCAACCTGGTCATAGATCTCATCAAAATCAAGATTTCTTTTTCTGTCAATATACCCTGTCGCACAAAACTTGCAACTAAGCGAACAACCTATTTGCGAAGAAACGCAGGCTGTAAATCTTGAAGAAGTTGGAATCAATACACCTTCAATTAAATGACCATCATGTGTTTTGAAACGGGATTTGATGGTGCCATCTGAAGAAAATTGAGTGGCATCGGTACATAATGCAGGTAACGTAAAATTTTCCCCAAGTTTTTGACGAAGCTCTTTGCTGACATTGGTCATATCTGCAAAACTCATGGCATGTTTCTGCCAGATCCATTCGTAAACCTGTTTTGCCCTGAATTTTTTTTCGCCTAATTCTTCAAAATACTCTTCAAGTTCTGCCAACGTAAAGTGGCGAATATTGGTAACTGTTTTTTTCATCAGAAAGCAAAGATAATTGATGCAAAAGAGATTAGCTTAATTGACAGATATTTGCTTTTTAAACGACGAGTATGAAACAAGTATTTCTAATTGATGCTGTGCGAACACCGATAGGAAGATATGGAGGAGCCTTGAGTTCTGTTCGACCAGATGATTTACTGGCTTATATTATTAAAGCATTACTGAAAAGAAATGAATCTATTGATGTGAATGCTATAGAAGATGTAATTGCTGGTGCTGCCAATCAGGCTGGAGAAGACAATCGAAATGTAGCAAGAATGGCTGCATTGCTGGCAGGCTTGCCAGTTACTGTTCCGGGCATTACGGTGAACAGGTTATGTGCTTCGGGATTGCAGGCTATAATGGACGGCGCCAGGCAAATAATGTGTGGTGATGCAGAAATGATTATTGCTTGTGGAGTTGAAAGTATGACAAGAGCTCCTTTTGTTATTGGAAAAAGCGAAACAGTATTTGACCGTTCACCTGAAATGTTTGATTCAACTATGGGATGGCGGTTCATTAATAAGAATTTGTCTGCATTGCATTTTCCATTCGGCATGGGAGAAACGGCGGAGAATGTGGCGAAGAAATGGAACATCAGCAGACAAGAACAAGATGAATTTGCATTTGCATCACAACAGAAATATGCAGCTGCAAAAGCTGCTAATAAATGGGATGCTGAAATAGCAGCAGTTGAATTAAATAAAAAAGGATTGATAAGCTGGGTTGTGGATGATGAGCATCCAAGAGAGACTTCATTGGAAAAATTAGCAACCTTAAATCCAGCCTTTTTAAAAGATGGAACAGTAACTGCCGGTAACTCATCAGGAATTAATGATGGATCCGCAGCAATGCTCCTTGCAAGTGAAGAAGCCGTAAAGAAATATGGCCTCAAGCCATTGGCAAAAGTTACATCCATGGCTGTAGCTGGCGTTGATCCTGCTATTATGGGAATCGGACCAATACCTGCTACGCAAAAAGCATTGCAAAGGGCAGGATTGAAAACAAATGATATTGGCTTAATTGAATTGAATGAGGCTTTTGCTTCTCAATCTATTGCCTGTATTAAGGATTTAAATCTGGATTCAACAAAAGTAAATGTAAACGGAGGTGCTATTGCACTTGGTCATCCATTAGGTTGTAGCGGCGTTCGTATAGCCACAACATTGCTGCATGAAATGCAGAAAGAGCAGGTTAAGTATGGTCTTGCAACAATGTGTGTTGGTGTAGGGCAGGGAGCTGCAGTTATTTTTGAGAAAGTTTAAAGAGTTAATTTGTCTTATGTCCTTTTATCGTAATTTCATTTTTCAAATAAAATATCAAAAATGAGGAAAATAGTTTTGTTCTTTTTAATGGCGGCTGCCTTTTCAACTGCGAATGCACAAGTCGATTCTTTGCAAGAATACACAGGGAAATACACTTTTGCAGAGGGAAGCCCTGTTACAGAGGTTGGAGTAATAGTGGAAAATGGAGTGCTTACTGCTACGTCTGTAATGGGAAATTCTGAGCTTAGAAGATCTGATACAAAAGATGTGTATGAACTGGTTGCTTTTGCCGGAACGGCAACTTTCAGAAGAAATGCAGACAATAAGATAATAGGCTTATTAATACAGGTGCAGGATATTAACATGGAAGGAACAAAAGCAGAGCCTGCAATTGGTGATTTGCGTAAAGAATTATCAAATCTTTTATTGGTGAGGTGATCTTTAATAAATATTGTTGCAAAAGGGAAAAAAATTCAGATTTATTCCCTTTTTTTATTGAATGATTAGATAAAAATTAAGTGTCTTCAAAGAATTTTTAACCCAATACCACCTTTAATTTTTCAGAGCAAGAACGGTTGTTAGTACCTTTCATAATTAATTTTTGCCGATGGTAGCTTGAACCATATTTTCGTGCAGCAAAAAAGGACAGGTAGCGGTCTTCTTTTGTAGGAACTGGTTAATATAAAAGTTAAGTTTTCCGCTTAACGGTTAAGTAATGGCTCTTTTTCTTTTTAAATTATTGCATAAAAATTAAAAACTAACTGCATGAAGAAAGTTTATCTCCTCTTAATGGGTGTATTATGTCTGTGTATACAGACTTATGCCCAGCGAACTGTTACCGGTAAGGTAACTGATGACAAAGGAAATCCTGTTGCCAATGTATCTGTATTAATACAGGGTAGCACAGTAGGTACCGTTACAAAAGATGATGGTACTTACTCGTTAAGTGTACCAGGTAATGCCAAGAAGCTTGTTTTTTCTTATGTTGATATGATTTCTCAAGAAATTACAATTGGTTCTTCCGGAAATATTTCCGTAAGCCTTGTTTCAGCTTCAAAAGACCTAGACGAAGTCATACTGTTAACCTATGGTTCAACAGTCAAAAAATCGAACTTTGTAGGTTCTGCTGCCCAGGTTAATGGGAAAGATTTCGAAAACAGACCATTAACCAATGCTCTAAGTGCATTGATAGGAGCTTCTCCAGGTATTCAAACTACAACCCCTAGTGGTGCTCCAGGATCCAGCCCAGGAATTATTTTAAGAGGTTTCGGGTCTTTTTCATTAGGAAGCGGTCCTTTATATGTAGTTGATGGAGTAATTTATGATGGAGGATTCTCTAATATTAATCCAGATGATATTGAAAATATTACTGTATTAAAAGATGCATCAACTACAGCACTCTATGGAGCAAAAGGTGCAAATGGTGTAATCATGATTACTACTAAAAAAGCTAAAAGAGGAAAAAATACTCTACAATTGAAGGTTCAATCGGGTTTTTCTAATCCTGCCATTGAAAGATATCCTACTGTTGATGCATATCAATTTTATCCTATAGCCTGGGAAGCATATCGAAATGGATTAGTGTATGGAACAGGATTAACAGTTCCTACTACTTTGGATAGTGCATCAATGATTGCCAGCGGTACATTACCAAGATATTTAGTTGGTGCAAATGCAGGTAAACAAATTTTTAGAGGAGGAAGTTTCCAGGACATCTATCAGATTTTGGGTAACTACAATCCTTTTAATGTAGGAAATACAAGTATCGTAGGTCTAGATGGTAAAATAAATCCAAATGCATCTTTAATTTATGGAGACGATTTAAACTGGCTTGATCAGTCAACCCGTACTGGTACCAGAAATGAATATGGTATTCAATTTACATCTGGAACGGATAAATCAGATATGTTTGCCTCATTTAGTTATTTAAAAGAAGGTGGTTGGGGATTGCGTTCTAGTTTATCTAGATTTAGTGGTCGTGTAAATGTAAATGTTGCTCCTACAACATGGTTCAAAGGCGGTTTTAATATTGCTGCAAACCGTACTAAGTTTAATAATTCCTCAACTGGTGGTATTGTAAATGGTTTCTATTTCTCCAGATATATAGCTCCAATCTATCCGGTTTTCTTGCATACACCAGGTACTGGAGAAATAGTTTTGGATGGTTCAGGAAATCAACGATATGATTTCGGAAACGAAAACGGATATGGTCGCCCTTATAATAGTGGCCGTCATTCAATTGCTGAGCACCTTTGGAACAAGGATAATGATACCAGAGATGTACTATCTGCTCGTGGCTATGGTGAACTTACTTTCAGACCATGGCTAAAGTTTACTACTAATATAAGTATGGATGTTACTAATAATGAGTCTGAAGGGTATCAAAACCCAATTGTAGGTGATGGATATCCTTCCGGAAGATACAATAGAGGAACTAGCAGAACTACTAGCCATACTTTTAATCAGCTAATTAATTTTAATAAAAGATTTGGAGGTCGTCATACAGTAGATGCTTTAGTGGGTCATGAGAACTACAACACAATAACAACTGGCCTCTCAGGTTTAAGAATTGGGCAAAGTTTTGATGATATTTTTGTGTTTTCAAATTTTATAACTATTAACTCTCTTAGCTCCTCTATAACTGAGTCAAGGTCGGAAGGATATTTTTCAAGAGTAAATTATGATTACGGGAATAAATATTTGTTATCTGCTTCAATAAGAAGAGATGGTAACTCTAAATTTCCTGTAAATTTAAGATGGGCAAACTTCTGGTCAATTGGTGCAGGCTGGAGTATAGATCAAGAAAAATTCTTCAAAGTTTCTTGGGTAGACCTGTTGAAATTAAGAGCTTCTTATGGCGTAACTGGCAACTCAAATACTGGTAACTATCCATACCAATCCGGATATGATGTTGGATGGGATGACGATGTAAGACCAGGTGTAATCGTTTCTTCTCTTGGAAGCCCTTCACTAACATGGGAAACACAGAAACCTTTAGATATTGGATTAGATTTTGCATTATTTAATAGGAGACTTTCTGGAACAATTGGTTTTTTCTACAGAAATAGTACGGGTTTGATTTTCAATGTACCACAACCTTTGCAAAATGGTGGAACACCTTCTGGAGGATTCACTGTTGCTCAGAATATTGGCTCAATGACAAATAAAGGAATTGAGGTACAGTTAACAGCAAACCCCATCAGGAAAAAAGATTTCAACTGGAATATTACTGTAAATGCAACTTCTTATAAGAACAAGCTTACAAAAATGCCAGATGCAACACCAGCACTGACTAGTAGTCCCTTTAAAAGAGAAGTTGGGAAGTCTATTTATGACTTTTATACCAGAACCTACTATGGAGTTGATCCTGCTGATGGAGCAGCACTTTATCTTGGACCAATTACATACAATGCCTCAAATACAAGATTACTTCCAAATAAGGATGGTGGATTTGATTCTGTAACTACAGATCATAACAATGCAAGACAGACATATATCGGTAAAACATCTTTACCAAAAGTATATGGTAGTATTGTTAACAGTGTATCTTTTAAAGGGTTTGAATTAGGAGTTGTATTCACTTACCAGATTGGTGGGTATGTATATGATGGAGTTTATGCTACATTAATGTCGCCAGAAACAGTTGGTCGTACTTATCATACAGATATACTAAATCGTTGGCAAAAACCTGGAGACATTACAAATGTTCCAAGGCTTGATAATACCAGAAGTGCTCAGTTTGGTGCAACTTCGACCCGTTTTCTTACAAGTGCTACCTATTGGAGCTTGAATAATCTAAGTTTGTCATATCAATTGCCAAATGGTATTTTATCTAGAATTGGTGGTTCATCAGCTAGAATATTTTTAAGTGGTGAAAACTTACATTTTTTTACAAAAAGACTGGGAATGAATGTTAACGGAAACTTCTCTGGTACAACCGGAGATACATATGATGCCGCCAGAGTTATTAATGCAGGTATCAGTTTTTCATTTTAATAAAACATGAATATTTAAATCATTTAATTATGAAAAAGATTATAAAAAATAAAATGGTGGTCATACTTTCATTAATGTTATTATTAATGACTGGTTGTAAAAAGGACTATCTCCAGTTAGATCCACCTGAAAATATTACACCAGCCAATATTTTCGCCACAACTAAAAATGCGTACGCTGCTATTAATGGTATTCACAGAATTATGTATGTTCAATGGTATGGCAATCAAGCAACAGGTGGACAAAGTGGAAACATGATCTATATGGAAGTTTTAGGTGAGGACTTCGTTATGACGGCAAATGCTAACGGCTGGTTTATTTCAGAATATCGTTGGTTAAGCCATCGTAATGATGCAAGTTCTATTAGTCGCTTCAACTATGGTTTTTATTACACTATCATTGGTAATGCAAATGTTATTATTGCAAATATTGATGGTGCAGAAGGGCCGGATGCTGATAAAAAAGCTATTAAGGGTCAGGCATATGCTTACAGGGCATGGGCTTATTATCAAATGGTTCAGTTATTTGGAGAAAGATTTGACAAAACAAAAGCAAATGATGGCATGGGTATGTCACTTGTATTGCAAACACAAACCGGCGCCTTACCAAGAAGCACAGTTGCAGAAACGTATAAACAAATAAATGCGGATATAGATCAGGCTATTAGCCTTCTTACCGGCGCAGCAGTAAGACCATCAAAATCTCATCTGAATGTCAATGTGGCAAAGGGGTTAAAAGCAAGAATTGCCTTGACTCAGCAAAATTGGCCAGTAGCAGCGCAGTTAGCTGCTGAAGCTCGTCAAGGATTCGCTTTAATGAATGATGCACAATATCTGGCTGGGTTTTCTGATACCAATAATCCTGAATGGATATGGGGTATAGATCATAGAGATGATCAGCCTACTTACTTCTATTCATTTTATGCTTACTTAGGAAACTTTTCTTCAACAAACACAAGAGGTAACCCGAAAGCAATATTTTCTCCTCTATATAACCAGTTAAGTGCTACTGATATCAGAAGACAACTTTGGGATCCTACAGGATCAAATCTTGCTTTCCCAATTGTGGCAGGCGGTACAAGAAAACCTTATATGACCAGAAAATTCAAATTAGATAATCCTGGTAACAGTAATGGTGATCTTGTTTTTATGAGGTCATCAGAAATGTATTTGATAGAAGCAGAGGCTTTAGCAAGACAAGGGGGTCAAGAACCAGCAGCTCGTCAGGCTTTATTTACCCTTGCAAAGCAAAGAAATGTCAATTATGTTTTATCTACTAATAGTGGACAAGCTTTAATTGATGAGATTATGTTTCAACGCAGGGTTGAACTATGGGGAGAAGGTTTCAGATTTTACGACTTAAAAAGGTTGAACTTACCTTTGGATAGAACTGGCGGCAATCATGATAATACACTTGCACAGAAAGTTAATGAGCCAGCAGGAACATTAAACTGGCAGTTTTTAAT
>JBDSUW010000153.1:0-35655 GCA_039927535.1 Chitinophagaceae bacterium
TTAATAGGATTAGTCCCAACATCATAAATACATTTTTCATAATTTTTAGTTTTGAATGGTTGAAAAATTAATTACCGTTGAATATTAAAAAGATGCCATCATATTTTGCAATGCATTACGGGCCGGCGATTTGGATAGGCCAAATTTTATATAAGGTGTCCATGATGAACCTGTTGTTATTAATTTTTTTAAGTCACGATACAAACCACAAGGCGAACCACCCCTGCCAAATATGAAAGGAAACTTTACTTTGGTGACAGGTAATTTTTCTATTCCGGGCAGAGAATTAAAAATTTCCAGAACGTAATCGTAACAATTATACTTTTTCAGATTGTATTTCTTTTTCGACAGTTCATTACATTTTTCCAGCAGCAATGCAAACTCTTCCTTTGTTAGTTTCTTTTCTATTGAAGCGTCATACTCCCTGCTGCTGTTATCCAAAATTCTTGACTTTACCTGTTTAACAAGAGCTGAAACGGGGACCCGTGGATAAAAACCGAATGATTTTGTTATCACTAATGCTGATAAAGTATTTTGTTTTGACAGTATTAAAAACACATGGCCCGGCTCTCCCTTTTTATATACACATTTTGGATTTTTGTTATCCGGCAGATCTGCACAAACTGTTACTGAGTATTCAGCATTATTATCCAGAGGATAGAAAATCTGTAGATAATCTCCGACATTGATTGGTTGGGCTTTTTTAATCTTTGCTGAATGAGTTGAATCCTTATTACTGGCGCAATTGCCACAAAATGCAGGAGTCGCTGATACAAATATCAGGAAAGCTTGTAGCAAAATGTTCTTGATGATTGCAATCATACTAAATTGGTTTGAAAAATCTTAGACAAAACTATCTGCCACAATAAAGCCCAGCAAACCATTGTAAGAGTCCCTTATCACATGCCAAAAGGTATATTTTAATCTATTCTATTATTTATCAATTAGTTATATTAAAAATTAATAAAATGCTAACCTATATTTTATTAAAAAAAAATTGATTGAATCTGTATCTTACAGTGTATGCAACAAAGCCTGTTACAGGAAATTTATGAGCTGATAAAGTCGCTCACTAAAAGTGAGAAGCGATATTTTAAACTTTATACGCAATTTCAGCAGGGCGATAAAAGTTATTTGAAACTGTTTGATACAATTGATAAAATAAAAAGTTACAATGAAGTAATAATAAACCAGAAATTTCTGCTAAAAAACAAAGCCACCAATTTTCCTGCTGTCAAGAAATATTTGTTTGCGCAAATTATTGCTTCAATTAAATCATATGGTGCTTATAAAGACCTTGATAGCGATCACACTAACATGATTGAAACTTATAAGGTGCTTCATTATAAAGGTCTTTACGGTCAAAGTGAAAAACTATTAAAAAAGATAAAACATGTGACCTGGGATGACGACGCTTTTACCAGGCATTTTTCAGTATTGTTGATGGAGTATCATAAAGAAGTATTTAATCCAAATGATGCCAGCCCTGTAAATGTGGTAAGAATATTAAAAGAAAGAAGAAATGTTCTGGATATTATGGATAATTATTTAACAGTTGGCGAAACTTTTACTATGATGCGTTTGCATTTACGCAAAAAATTATACTGTCGTAATAAAAAAGATAAAGACGAACTTACAAAAATTGCAGCTCCTGTTTTAAAATCTTCTGAAAAAGATATGCTTTCCCGTACAGCATTGGGCATGCGAAATTTGACTCTCTGCGATTACTACATGGCAACGGGGCAACCCCAAAAAGCTTTTGAAACATCAAAAATTTACCTGGAATTGCGCAAGAATGCCGGCAGCAACGACAAGCTGGATCTGCAGACGCTCAACGAATATCTTCAGCATATTATATTATCAGTACGCAGTGGATATTTTGAAGGGTTTGAAGATAATATGTTATACTATAAAACTTTACTGGACACAATCCGCAATAAAGAAAAATATTATATCGGATATGAAAAATGGTATAATTGCGTACTTATTTACTATAACCGTACCGGACGATTTGAACAAGGTGCTGCTTTTGTTGAGAATGAAAATAAATATGGCCTGGTGGAGGACAATTTCAGTATGAAATCCAAAATAACATTATGGTATTTATTGGCATATAATCTTTATGCCCGCCAGCAGTACAAGAAGTCGCTGCAGTATATACAACGCATAATGAACCAGGCAAATACTGAGTTGGATGAGTATAGTTATGCAAAGCTTTTATTGATGTTCATTCACTACGATCTGAAAAATTATGAACTGCTGGAATACCAGGTACGTTCGGCACAGCGGTTTCTGGAAAAACAAGAACGGCTTTACCAATCTGAAATATTAATGTTTGATTTTTTTAAAAAATTTAATAGCGCAGACTCAAAAAGCAAGCAGCTTGCGAAAATTTCCGTATTACAACAACAGGTGAACAGCCTTTTCAAAAAGCCAAGTGAGCGGGGAATTGCTTTTTATTTTGATATTCTTGCATGGTTTGAAAGTCAGGTTAGCAACAAATCATTTGCGGATGCTGTATTAAAAAGATATGAAGCTGGGATTTAACATAGGATTGAAACTGATTATGAACATGGAAATTATAGTTCATCCCGGAATGAACTATCTCTTATTCTGAGTATGTGGAGGACGAAAGAAAACACCCGTCACGGAGTAAAGTGTTGCGAAAAAAGCAACACAACCAAATATTATTTTATTCTTCTTTACCATACAAAAATGGGAATAGGGTTTTCAATTCTTCTTTTGTAGGTCTGCGGCCATAAGGAGCATATTCAAATGCTTCTGCATATTTACAAGCAGCTGCTTTATCTGCTCCGAGATTTTGAGTAAGCCATTCTTTCATATCCTTATCAGGAAAAATAAAATCACCCCAATACTTTTCAAGAAATAATCGTTTGCCTGCCGAGTCAGTCGGCACTTCATTTAGAAGTCCTCTTTGCCAGGGAGCAAACTCATAAAACTGTGATGCATGGGCATCCCAGGAAGCAATTTTTTTATCAATAACCGAATCAATAGGAATAACAATATCTGGTTTGTGAGGTAATTTTTTTGTAAAGAAATCCCGCATTACAAAGAAGAAAGGTGTTTTGGCCAATGCGGGAATCTCCGGCATAAAAAGAGGAGCGGCTGTCAATCCTGCTCCTTGTTGTACAGCAATTGCGGCGGCCATATTGTCCGCATGCCCGCCACCAAAGGCAGGCAAAAAAGTAATTACAATATCTGCTTTCCATTCCCTGATTTTACGTACAATAATTTTTCGTAGCGCCACATTGTTTTCCAATTCTCCATCATGGTTATTTAATATTTCATAACTAACGCCTAAAATTTGCCCTGCTTTCATTGCCTCTTTTTTCCTTCTTGCGGCTAATGCAGTTTTGCTCATTTTCCAGTGGCCTACATCGCCATTAGTAAGTGAAAGAAATTTTACTTGGTTACCCCTTGCAGTATACAATGCAGAAATTCCTCCGGCATATTCTTCAGCTTCATCCGGGTGTGCTTTAATGATTAATATACGTAATGGTTTTTGCTGAGCTGTTGCTTGCTTGACAATAGGGAGTAATAATATCAATAATAACAGATGACAAAATATTTTCATTTTTTTCTTTTGAGGAAGTTATGAAAGTTTATGACCTGAAAAAAATGACTGAAAAATTATTTTCTACTGAGAAAGTTTTTTGCGCACCCGAAAATGGAACACATCCATGATTTGTACCTCCACGAATCGGGGTGGTGGTTATTCCGGCTATATTTATTTACATTCGTAATAATAGTAATTATGAAAGCAATTATATGTTCTAAATACGGAGCCACGGCTGACCTTCAATTTATGGAAATTGATAAGCCAACTCCTAAAGAAAATGAGTTGCTGATAAAAGTTGTAACTACTGCAGTAAATGATTATGACTGGGGTATGGTGAGAGGGAAACCAACTATTTACCGTTTATTTTTCGGATTTTCAAAACCCAAAAAACCGATTCCTGGAATGGAACTTTCTGGAATTGTAGAGCAAGTTGGGAGTAGTGTAACTTTATTTAAAATAGGTGACGCTGTGTACGGAGATATTTCAAATTATGGTTTTGGAAGTTTTGCTGAATATATCTGTATCAATGAAAAGGCTGTAGTACTGAAACCTGCGGGTATGTCTTTTACAGATGCTGCTGCTATTTCGCATGCTTCGATGCTGGCTTATCAGGCAATAGTTGAAAAAGGAAAGATTCAACCAAAACAAAAAATTCTTATCAATGGTGCAGGTGGCGGAGTTGGTACCTTTGGTTTGCAGATCGCTAAATTATTTAATGCAGAAGTGACTGGAGTAGATACTGGTAATAAGCTGAACATGATGAAGTCCATAGGGTTTAATCATGTCATTGATTATAAGAAAGAGGATTTTACAAAGAATAGGATTAAGTATGACCTTGTTATTGATGCGAAAACAAATCGTTCACCGCTGGCTTACCTGCGTTCGCTGAATGCAAATAGTAAATATGTAACAATAGGAGGGCAACCGGGCAGATTAATACAATTGTTATTACTAAAATTCTGGATTCGCCTTTTTACCAAAAAGCGGTTGTTGATAGTTACGCTGAAATCTAACAGGGATCTTGATTATATACATAAGTTGTATGCAGAAGGTAAAATAAAACCTGTGATTGACGGTCCATACCCTCTCAACGAAGCCCCAAAAGCTATTCAGCATTTTGGGGAAGGGAAACATACTGGGAAAGTGATCATAATTTTATAAAAGATTTTTTATTCTTCTTCTCAGAAGAGAGTCAGATAGTCTTGCCTGATGCGAAATGTTTTGGCACACTAGGCGCAAGTCATCATTTAAATCTTTCTATCCGTACTTCAGTTTGGCTTACAAAATATTTTACTTCAAACTCGAATAAACGATTGCCTCAAATTTTGCCTGAACATCTCCATGGCTATTGGGATTTTGTTGTGTTAAAAAAAGGCAAACAAGATTTGCTTCCGGATCGGCCCAGTAAGTAGTTCCATAGTATCCGCCCCATGCAAATGAACCTTCATACCGAGGTCCTTTGGCGGCAGATTTTGCCGATGTGACATTAAACCCCAAACCCATATAATCATCGCCAAAAATTCCTTCTTTGATCTGATTGGCGGTCATCATTTCCACCGATCTTTTGGAAAGTATCTGGTGTCCATTGTATAAACCATTGTTCAGCAACATCTGCATAAAAACAGCATAGTCAAATGCGGTAGAAGTTAGACCTGCACCACCGGAAAAATAGTTTGTGTTCATCAGTGGATAGTCGGGGTCTATATTCCGGAAGGTATGGCTCCATGGAATGATGTTCTTTAATTTGTCTTCTGTATACACAGAAGCAAGTCGATTTGCTTTTGCTGCAGGCACATTAAAATAAGTATCCTTCATCCCCAATGGTTCAAAAATATTTTTGCTTAAAAAATCTTCAAGATTTATTCCACTTATCACTTCTATTAAACAACCGAGTAGATCGCTGTTTAATCCATATTGCCATTTTTCGCCGGGCTGAAAACTCAACGGCAATTTGCCCAATGCCTTCATACGTTCGAGCAAGTTCGCTTTAAAATAACCAAGTCCCGAAGGAATATTGTTTTTGGAATAGATGGCTTGGACTTTGGAACTGCCGATATCAGTATAGTCTAACCCGGAAGTATGAGTGAGCAGATCATGAAAAGTAATTTCTCTATTGGCCGGAACACTGGTATACGTTGTATCTGCATCATTGAATGTGGAAAGCACAACGGGGTTTTTAAATTCCGGAATAAAATGGGAGATAGGTTCATCCAATAATAATTTGCCCTGTTCGTACAAGATCATAATACCTACACTGGTAATGGCTTTTGATTGCGACATGATGCGGAAAAGATTATCTTTCTTCATTGGTTTTTTTGTAGCCAAATCTGCATAGCCATAACCTTTGTATTGAACTATCTGGTTATCTTTTATTACAATTGATACAGCTCCTGTCAACCAATTCTTACTGATGTAATCATTCACCACATCATCAATCAGTACTAACTTTTTATAATCAACTGATTTATTTACTCCGGTTAGTTGAATAACCTGTGCTGTTATTAATGCTGGCAGCAAAAGTGTAAAAAGGATTAAAGGTAAAGTCCGGGAGCAGATGATCTTTTTCATGCAGTAATGTTATTTATAATGGGAAGATACTTTAATAATGACGTAGTGTTTTCATTTTTATGACATATAATAATGAAGCAAATTGCCCTTTTTGTACCAGGTACACAATGGATTTAATTATTCACTCTTGACTTACCCCCGTAAAAACACGGTTTGCCTGTTAATTAAAAAATCTATATTGCAAAGTCATTTTTTATTACACACCAAACTTTATGATGTATGCTTAAAAAACTTACTCTGCTAAGTGTCGTTCTGATACTGATCACTACTGGTGCTATGGCACAAATACAACAAGAGAAGGAAGAAGGTGCCGGTATCTCTGCCCGTTTGCAACATGAAATAAATATTACAAAAGATCCGGTGTTGGGTTATGTACCTAAGGACCGATTGATAAATGCATATGAAGTAAGAAAACAACGGATAGAAAGAATTGCTTACAGATCACCATTATTTACCTGGACGGAAAGAGGTCCTAACAGTGATGTAACTGGCCCCAGTAATGGTAACACAAGACCGGGAAATGGTATTACTTCCGGCAGGGTAAGAGCAATCTGGGAAGATCTTGGTGATGCTACTGGTAGCACAGTTTGGGTGGGAGGTATAGATGGCGGACTCTGGAAAACAGATAATATTACGGCGACGCCTGCTACCTGGACACCTATCAATGATTTCTTTGGAAATCTTGCAGTGGCAAGTATCTGCCAGGATCCCACCAACGTTAATATCATGTATTTTGGTACGGGTGAAAAAGCCATTAACGCTGATGCGGTGAGAGGAGCGGGGCTATGGGTAAGTACTGATCATGGTGTTAACTGGGCTCCGATGCCTAACACACAGAATTTATGGAATGTAAGTAAAATAGTTTGCGATGCTAATGGTAACCTGTATGTTGGTTGTAATTCAATTTCGAATACTGCCGGTATACAACGTTATACTAAAGCAACAGGAACTTGGACTAATATTACACCGTCGGGTCTTGCTACAAGGGTTCCGGATTTAGAACTTAGCAGTACAGGCCGATTACATATTGTTTGCGGATATTATAATACACCATCTGCAAGTGCAGGTTATCGCTATACTGATAATCCTGCAACAGTTACCGCTTCAACATGGACCAGCCCGGCAACTACTTTTCCGACACAATACAATGTAGCATTGGCAAGCAGCGGTAATACTTTGTATGCGTTACCATCAACTTCGGCATGGCAGGTAACCACTATTTATAAATCCACCAATGGCGGTGCCAACTGGTCGGCAACAGGTTCAACTCCCGGCTTTACCAGCGGACAGGCATGGTATTGTATGGCCGTAGCAGTTGATCCAAATAATGCTAATAATGTAATAGTAGGAAGTTTGGATTGTTATAAAACAATGAACGGTGGAACCTCTTGGACAAAGATCTCTGAATGGGTTGGCACCTCAGGTCAGTATGTACATGCTGATCAGCAGACCATCCGTTGGAGAAACAATAACCAGGTCCTTGTAGGTAGTGATGGTGGTATGCATTATTCAGGTAACGGAGGTACAACTTTTCAGGATAAGAATACCGGGTTACGCATCAAACAATTTTATGCAGTTGCCAATCATCCTACATCAACAAACTATTTTTTAGCCGGGGCACAGGATAATGGCACACATCAGCTTAATAACCCGGGTTTAGGAAGTTCGGTGGAAGTAACCGGTGGTGATGGTGCATTTGTTCATATAGATCAGGATCAGCCACAATACCAGTGGGGTGCATATGTTTATAACCAATACAGAAGAAGTACGAACAGTGGTTCATCGTGGTCATCTGTAAATTATTCCAGTTCTGCCGGAAGATTTATTAATCCCACAGATTATGATGATGCGGCAAACATTATGTATTGCAGTGGAGCCGCTAATACATTTGTAAGATGGAGCAATCCACAAACAGGAAGTACGTTTACCGCTGTTAGTATGACTGCGTTAAGCTCCACTACTGTTTCTGCTGTAAAAACTTCTCCATATACAAGCAATGCTGTTTTCTTTGCGGGTGGGGGCAGTGGTTTATTACCCAGATTAATTAAAGCTACTAATGCTAACGCCACACCCACATTTACCAGTATCATCGGTTCATCGATGCAAGTATCGGGAGCAAATATTTCCTGTGTAGAGTTAGGAACTGATGAAAATAATATCATTGTTTCATTTTCAAATTATGGAGTTAATAGTGTTTGGGTAACCAGTAATGGCGGAACTACCTGGACAGCTATTGACGGAAGCCTTCCGGATATGCCGGTTCGTTGGGCAATGTTTTATCCCGGTGATAATAGCAAAGCCATCATTGCAACAGAAACAGGAATATGGCAAACAGAATTAATCAATGGTGCTTCTACTGTTTGGGATCCTGAAACAAGTTTTCCAAATGTAAGAACAGATATGCTTCAATATCGCAGCAGCGATCAGTTACTTTCTGCCGCTACGCATGGCCGTGGATTATTTACCGCAAACCTTGCAGCAGGACCAGATACTCAACCACCTTCTGCTCCGGTATTAAGTTCAACAGGTACTACAACTACTACTATTAATCTATCATGGACGGCCTCTACTGATAATGTTGGCGTTACAGGTTATGATGTATATGTAGGTGGAGTATTAAATGGAACCACTACAGGAACTACTTATACGGTAACAGGTTTAACAGCCTCCACGCAGTATAGCATTTATGTAAGAGCTAAAGATGCGGCTGGTAACGGAACCAATTCGAATACTATTTTAGTAACTACTTCAAACCCTTCGGATACAACACCACCATCAGCACCTGTGCTTAGTTCAACAGGTACTACAACTACCACTATCAGTTTAGTTTGGACAGCTTCTACAGATAATGTAGGTGTAACAGGTTATGATGTATATGTAGCTGGAGTATTAAACGGAACCACTACAGGGTTAACATATACCATCACAGGGTTAACAGCATCTACACAATATAGTATTTATGTAAGGGCAAAAGATGCGGCCGGTAACGGTACTAATTCCAATACAATTGATGTGACTACTTTAAGTGGTGGTGCTACAACTGTGCTGGCACACTATTTTGAAACAGGCTGGGATGGATGGGTCGATGGTGGATCTGATGTAGCTCGTTATAGTGGTACTAGATCTTATGAAGGAAACTGGTCTATCTCTATAAAGGATAATTCAGGAACCGCATCTGCTATGACATCCGCTTCTTACAATGTAAGCAGCTATAACCAGCTTGTTGTTGATTTCTATTTCTATGCATCCAGTCTGGAAAATGGCGAAGACTTCTGGGTTCGTTATTTTGACGGTACAAGTTGGAACACAGTGGCCACATATGTTGCCGGTACAAGCTTTAATAATAACGGATTCTATCATGCAACAGTTACATTAACCAATGTAAACTTCCCAGCCAATGCTCAATTCCGTTTTCAATGTGATGCAAGCGATAATAGTGATCTGATCTATATTGATCAGGTAACAGTAACAGGATCTAATGTTGCATCGCAGAGCAATGGTGGTGGTACTACACAGACTTGTGAGTTTGTTGGTTTGGGTGCAACTGATCCCGGCGCATCAGAATTCACTAATTATCTGATCGTATATCCGAATCCGGCTGTAACCACATTAACTGTTCAAACAGCAGAAGAAATAAAGGGAGTAAAGATATATAGTGCTACGGGTGCATTGATTAAACAATTTGGCTACACCGTAAATGGTAGCAAGCTCGATGTTTCAAATTTGAAAGCAGGTTATTATATCATAGCGTTTGAAACCGGTAAAGGTGTCATCACCCGGAAATTCATTAAGCAGTAAAAGAAAATTGATACTAATTCAGGTCCCCTGTTTGCAGGGGACTTTTTTTATACCCAAAACTGTTCAACATCAATTTTCAACATTCGTCTATGTATTTTTACTTTTACGAGTTCCCAATCATATCCACACATTCTTCTTCCACCAAAGATTTGGCATTGCCGGAACAGCTCACTATCATTCCGGGCTCGATCCCTGTATATACAATAGCGATTTGGTTAGCTTTAACTGAGGGCAAATTAAAAAGAATATCCTTCAAACAGGTTCTTCGAAACAATTGCAGGTTCAGTTATTTATATGGATGAAATACCTCCGTCCACCGCATGTATCTGCCCGGTGATCCACGAAGATTTATCAGATAATAAAAATGCAGCCAGATTGGCAATATCATCCGTATTTCCAATTCTTTTTAATGGATGTCTTTGTGCGTTGGCTTCTTTTTTTGTATCACTATTTAGCAATGCTGCACTTAATGGGGTATCAGTAATGGAAGGTGCAATACAATTGACCCTGATGGAGGGTGCAAACTCTGCGGCCAGTGCTTTGGTTAATCCTTCTAGGGCTCCTTTAGAGGAAGCAACGATGGAATGAAAATTAAATCCACGTTGTACAGCCACGGTCGAAAACAGAATTATTGAAGCCTCTTTAGCAGCTTTTAATTTTGGCAATAGCAGTTGAATGATTTTTATAGCTCCTGCTACATTCAATTGATAATCGTCAATAAAATCATTTATACCGATACGGGCAAAAGGCTTAAGGTTGATAGAGCCTGGACAATACACTATACCGTCAATAGTATCAGGAAGATAATCAAACGACAGCGTATCATCCAGCACATTACAAAAATGATAGGTCAGATTTGAATCCTTAATATCTAATAGCTGATTTTTATAATAAGTAGCAAAAACACGGTTATCTGCACTTAAAATTGTTGCTAATCTTTTACCAATGCCAGATGAGCCACCAATGATTAGATAGCTTTTTGTCAATTTTGCTTCCATATTTAAAACAATTAGTCAGAATCCTTTTTAAGATCTTTCAAACTTTTTTTCATTAGTTCCATCAGTTTTTGTTTTTCGGTGATTTCTATACTTTCATCTGTAAATATTTTCCCGATAAACTCAATCATTTGTGCACGGGGACCTTTTTCTTTTCCAAATTCCTTCTTTTCCAGTTTAGCTGCTCCCATTTCCTGGTAAGTAGCAATGATGAACACCAGGAATAACAGTGTTACGATAATAGTAAGTATGATTAAATCAAGATTTTCCATGGGTTATTTTCTTTTCAGGTTAAAGAAATTAACTAATCCAAGAATAGTGGGTGGCCATAGACCAATAAAGATGGCCCGCATAGGATCTTTCAATACCATATAGTAATACTCTGAAACAAAAATCAAAATGACCACAAGGATAATCAGCAGGATTTCTGAGGCTTTGAATTTATGGAACATAAAAAATTATTTATATTAATGAACAATAACAGGCAATTAAAAGGTATCTGTAATTTTATATCAACCTCAATAACAATTCTTCTTATTAATTGTTTATTCCGTATCAGTTATATTTTATGGAAGTATATACAAAAGAAGAGATGGCCGGGTGGGAACGGTTTTACCGGGCCAATATTATTAATAGTGTTACCGGTTTTAAACCTGTCAGTTTAATTGGGACCAGCAGTGCTAATGGGCAAACCAATCTTGGCATTTTCAGCAGCATTGTGCATATTGGTTCTGATCCTGCATTGGTTGGCTACATCAACCGGCCCCGCAGTGCAGCCCCACATACGCTGACGAATATAGAATCTACCGGCAGGTATACAATCAATCATATTCAACCATCGTTTTTGCATCAGGCGCATCAAACAAGTGCAAAATATCCGGAAGCCATCTCAGAATTTGAAGCGGTAGGTTTAACCATGCAATACCTCAATAATTTTCAGGCTCCATTTGTTGAGGAAAGTGTGGTAAAATATGCATTAACCCTGCAGGAAATAATGTCCATAACAGTGAATAATACTTTTTTAGTAATCGGAAAGATTGAATTTATATACATCCAGAAGGGTCTTTTGTCGTCGGATGGTTTTATTGATCTGCATAAAGCAGAAACAATAAGCAGTAATGGAACAGACAGTTGTTACACAATTTTGCCACTCACTCGGTTGGCTTACGCAAAAATGGATAATAATAAATAAATTAAATTTTTAGAATGAGTAAACGAACTTTTTTATCAGCCAAATGGGAATACCTGGCCATGTTTAATTATGAGATCGATCCCATTGTTTTAGCCAAACACATACCCCCGGGTACTGAAATTGATTTTTTTAATGGCAAAGCCTTGGTTAGTGTCGTGGGTTTTTTATTTAATAGCACAAAAGTGATGGGGATAAAATGGCCTTGGCATATCAATTTTGAAGAAGCTAATCTCAGGTATTATATAAAACGATTTGATAATAAACAATGGAAAAGAGGAGTAGGTTTTGTTTCTGAAATTGTACCAAAGCCGCTTGTTTCATTTATGGCTAACCTGATGTTCAATGAACATTATAGCAATGCCAGAATGGATCACCGAGTATCAAAAACGGAAGAGCTACTACGGGTGGAATACAGCTGGCAGAAAAGAAATCAATATAAAAACCGGTTGCAGGTTACTGCTTCACCTTTAACTCAAGAAATTAACAATAACTCAGAAGAAGAATTTATTTTTGAGCATTATTTTGGTTATAATCAACTTTCAGATACTACAATAATTGAATATGCCGTGCATCACCCAAGATGGGAAACGTATGCGGTAAAAGATTATTTACTTGATTGTGATATTGAAAATCTTTATGGAAAGGATTTCGTTCCTTTTATTTCTGGGAAGAAGCCACATTCTGTATTCTTGGCAAAAGGATCAACTATCACAGTTGATAAGCCGGTGCGCATTAAAACAAGCAGTTAGATCAATATAATTTATACTTCCGGAATTTATAGCCATATATCTGCCACGGGTATAGCTTTTACAAATTTATTTCTCTTAGGAGTTCCCAATCATATCCACACACTCTTCTTCCACCAAAGTTTTAGAAGCTTTATATCGGATGATCTTTGTCCCCACTTGCAAAATTAAAAAACTAGTAATCGCACAGCAAGCCATTACTGCTGCCATCGGCAACGATGTACCATTGCTGAAATAACTAACCAGCACAGAAGTAAATGCACCAACAGCCATTTGCACTCCACCCATTAGTGCCGAAGCACTACCTGCATTTTTTGTAAACGGAGCCATGGATAGCGCAGATGAATTAGGAAATATAAAACCTTGACAACTCAAATAAAGTAGTAATAAAGATATAGTACCAAACAAACTGATGTCGCCCAGCAGCGACCATGCAAAGAAACCAATACCGGCCAGACACTGGATAAATAAAGCAACAGGAATTATCTGCTCACTGTTGTACTTCTTTAATAAAAGACTATTTATCTGCGAAGCAGTAATGAGGCCGCCAGCTATCAGCGCAAAAATCAGTCCGTATTCTTTTTCCGAAACTTTAAACAGTTCCAGAAAAACGGTGGGTGAACCAGCGATATATGCATACAGACCCGCAGCCGCAGCTGCCCCCGCAAATGCATACGTATAAAACTGTGGCTCCTTTAATACTGCCCGGTAGTTTTTAAGTATAGCTCTTGGTTTTAATGAATAGCTTGGGTCAGGCTTTTGTGTTTCTGGCAAAAAATAATGCACCGCCAGTAATATTATTACCGCCAATAATGTTAGAATAACAAAAATAGCTTGCCAGCCAAACGCTGTCGTTACAAAACCACCCAGTGTAGGTGCAATAATGGGCGACACAGCGATGACGAGCATTAAATTAGAAAGCACTTTCGCATTATCCTTTACAGAAAACAAATCTCTTATCATAGCTCTCGAAGCCACCATGCCGGCACAGCTGCCCAATGCCTGCAGAAATCGCATTCCTATCAGCATATCGGCACTTTGTGCAAACACACAAGCGGCAGAAGTAAGCAGATAAATACACAAACCCACATACAACGGTTTCTTTCTGCCAAATCTGTCCAGCAGTGGGCCATATATAAATTGACCGAAGGAAATGCCTATAAAAAAACTGGAAAGCGACAGCGACACATGAGCCACTGTAGTATCCATATGCTCCGCAATATTAACAAAAGCAGGCAGGTACATATCTATAGAGAAAGGGCCAATAGCCGTAATCATTCCCAGTACCAGTATTAAATTAAATTTTTTCTTCTTGTCCATTATGGAGTTGCAAATGTAAGTGGTAATTGGTAGAGGGGAAGATTAAGAAATGTATTAGCCCAGCTGTAGTACTACTATCAGCTTTAGTTGCAATCTCTAATTTGTTATCTTATTCTTCTTCCACTGAAAGAGTAAAAGATAATCACTCTTGTACGGTTGGTTCTCTATTCAACAAAGTTTTGCATAACTAAGTCCAATGCACATATCCAATATAAATGTTAATACTATATTTTCCGCCTTGGCAAGTGTTAGACAAAAACAACATGCCCTGGTCGATGCCTGTTGCCGGTAGGCAGGTTTTCTTCCCCCGACCACATGAATTAAAGACTCTCAAAGAATCAATTACCCATTTATCACAATGGCTGGTGATAATACAAACACCAACAAAATTATAATAGAGTTGTGGCAATGGTTTAAATATGGAGCCGGGATATGAAAGACAACCAGCCCCTCACAGATAGCTACAAAGTAATATCCGTTTGCAAAGCAGGTAAAATATTTCCTTACTTATTTGTTTAATTATCTTTACGGCATGTTCGATTTCCGGCTACAGGTTTTTCATACAGTTGCCAAGCGGCTGAATTTTACAAAAGCAGCGGAAGAGTTATTTATTACTCAACCCGCAGTTACCAAACATATACAAGAGATTGAAAGTAATTTTAAAGTAAAACTTTTTGACCGTAATGGTACAAGAATAAAACTTACACCTGCAGGAAATACCCTTTTACAGTTTACAGAAGAATTATTTACGGTCTATCGCAACCTTGAGTTTGAGATGAATGCCTATACACAAGTGCAGAAAGGCAAACTTACAATTGGCGCCAGCACTACAATTGCACAATATGTATTACCACCTGTACTGGCTGGCTTTCATAAAAAATTTAAAGACATTAAGATTAATCTTGTAATAAACAACACCGATCAGATTGAGCAGGCTTTACAAAACAAAGAAATTGATTTAGGGATTATTGAAGGGCAATCAAAAAAAACGGTGATTAAGTACACTGAATTTTTAAAAGACAAAATTGTATTAGTATGCAGTACCAATAACCCGTTGGCAAAAAAGCAGATCATTTTACCCGAAGAGCTTAAGAAAGTGCCGTTGCTGCTACGGGAGCCAGGCTCCGGCACATTGGAAGTAATTGCCCATTGCTTAAAACCACTCGGAATAAAAATTTCGCAATTACAAAATGAAATGCAACTGGGCAGTACAGAAAGTATGAAGCTGTATTTACTGCATAGCAACTGTATGGCTTTTCTTTCTATTCATGCTATTTTAAAAGAATTACAACAAAAAGAATGTTGCATAATAGATGTGAAAGGTTTAAATATTGAAAGATATTTTTACTTTATACAGTTGCAAGGGCAGCCTGCAGCATTGCCTGAGCTATTTATGAAATTTGCCCGGCATCATAACTTTAAGTAATCAGGCATAACGAATAACCATTTACTGCCCGTTGCAAATAGGATGAACTTTGTACCACAAAAACAAGGTCATCAATATGAAACAGGAGACATTAATAAACCAGGCAAAAAAATCTTCACGAAATTTATTAGACCGCAGCATTACAACCAGGGAAGTTATTTTTTTATTAGCATTGGTATTTTGTCTTTCTCCTTTAATAACTCCGCCCATTGCCCTGTTGATGGGGTTGGTTATTGCACAATTTATCGGACACCCTTATTTACATCTCAATCATAAGGCAACACATATTTTATTACAGGTTTCTGTGGTGGGCCTGGGCTTTGGTATGAATGTTACCAATGCATTAAAGGTCGGCAAAGAGGGAATTATTTTCACCATCGTTTCTATTGTGGGCACACTAGTAGTAGGCTTTTTTTTAGGAAAGTTTTTGAAGACAGAAAAAAAGACATCCTTCCTGATAAGTAGTGGAACAGCAATATGTGGAGGCAGCGCAATTGCAGCCATTTCTCCAGTAATAAAAGCAGAGGAAAAACAAATATCCGTAGCATTAGGAACCATATTTATTTTAAACTCCATGGCGCTGTTTATTTTTCCTTTTATTGGACACTCAATCAATTTATCTCAAACGCAGTTTGGCTTATGGTGTGCAATTGCCATTCATGATACCAGTTCGGTAGTAGGTGCAGCAAACAAGTATGGAGCAGAGGCTTTAGAAATTGCAACAACAGTAAAACTGGCCAGGGCATTATGGATCGTACCCGTTACATTTATTGCTGCATTTGTATTTAATAATAAAGGAAGCAAAATAAAAGTTCCTTACTTTATTGGTTTATTTATTGTAGCCATGATATTAAATACCCATGTGCCTTTTGTAAACCGATACAGCAATTACTTAACAGGTATAGCCAAAGCAGGTTTAACAGTCACACTCTTTCTAATCGGTTGCGGATTATCCCGTAAATCCTTGCAGGCTGTGGGTTTTAAACCAATGATACAAGGGGTTGTATTATGGGCTATTATTTCGGTAACAGCATTATGGGCTGTAACTTCTTTAGCCAGTTAAATATTTATTTGCTTGAGTTTCTGCTTTGACAGCTGTTCCCAAAAAATAATAGGTAGTTGGTACCTGCTTGCCCGTAGGCAGGTTTGCTCTCCAACAACTACATACTGGCAAAAGTATTCTCAGCTTTGGCAGGTATTCCGAAAAAATTAACGTCGTCGGTCTTTTTTTACTCGGGTTTGCCGCTAATTAGAGGTATTACATCAGCAAAGGTGTTATAACGGGGCTAATTTCCCTTTTTTTCAAAATTTTCTTTCACTTTTTTATAATATTCTTCATTAAATTTCTTGTAATAATCAGATTGAACAATTTCGCTCTGGTATTTCATTGATTGCATCAGCCAAGTGTTAAATTTTTGTGCATCTGCTGCCTGGGCTTTTTTTTCCATGTTATTATTATCATTAAATTTTTTGCCTTCCTCTGAAAATAACTTCATAGCCCGGGTTTCATCTTTGTCTCTTATGGCTGCTATTACATTATTTAAATAAGTAGTATAAGAAGAATAGTATTCCTTCAATACCGGATCGGCCAGATCAGGTGCCTGCAAGTCAGAAGTCCGGGTATCCGTAGTAACCTCTTTTTGAGGCTGACTTTCTTTTGTTTCGGTTTTTGATTGGTTGTTGTCTGTACAGCCTGCAAACAGAACTGTAAAAAAAACCACGGATAGAAAAAGGATATGTTTGATTTTCATAAAAAAATATTTAAGCATTATTGAGTAAACTAACATTAAGTATTGCTGATGGCTTAATAAAATTAAGATTATTGCGCCATTCCTTCTTTGAAATCTATTTTGTAGGAAAAGCCAGTAGGGTTTCGATGCCGGCCAGATGAGTGAATTATGAAATGTATATCCGTCAGCATATAATAAATAAGACACCTTGGCTGCAAAATCTTTGTTTCCTTAATTATGGACAAACCAGCTAACAAATCAAAGACCGGGTAGCTGCTAAGGATAAGCAGGAAAATATCCTTCCCGAATGGCTAAAAAAGGAAAACAGTTGCCCAACTAATGCACAAACATATCCGTGACAATAAAGATGTTATTACTGATGGATATTTTAAGAACTTGTACATGGGCCTAGATAAAGATACCGGCACATCCCACACATCGTATATCCCTGATATTAATGACCACCCAAAAAATGCAGATAAAGATCATGCAATAGCAACTCCCTGGGGTGTGATTGACCTTAAATGAAAACAGGTGCAAGCATTTTCTTCTGCGAGTTCTTAGCAGTTCTTCCATGCGATCCTGTGGAACAGGTCGATTATCATGATTTATTTAGCTACTTTCATCAATTAATTTTTAGATAATAGTATATGTATGACCATAGTCGTGGAGCTATTGTTAATAAATGATAGAACTAAATTCAAGAAATGACAACGACGCAAATTGTATTGGCTTCTAGGCCAACAGGTGTACCCGCATGTGAAAACTTTCGCCTGGAGAATATTAATCTGCCAGAAATAAAAGACGGTGAAATACTATTGACAGGCATGTACTATTCTGTTGACCCTTATATGCGTGGACGAATGAATGATGCTAAATCCTATGTTCCACCTTTTGAAATTGATAAACCCATAAGCGGTGGAGTGATTGGAAAAGTTACTGCCAGTAAATCTGATAATTATAAACCCGGGGATGTTGTGGTGGGCAGCTTTCCATGGCGAAAGGATTTTATTGCCATTGAAAAAGAGCTAAGAAAGGTTGATACCAATTTAGCACCTGCCAGTTATTACCTGGGTGTATTGGGTATGACTGGACTTACAGCCTATTTTGGATTGATGGATATTGGCAAGCCAAAAGCTGGAGAAACAGTGGTGGTATCAGGAGCTGCAGGTGCAGTTGGCATAGTGGTAGGACAGATTGCTAAATTGCAAGGTTGCCATGTGATAGGTATTGCTGGATCGGATGAAAAAATAGAATTGTTGATTAGCGAATTTGGTTTTGATTCGGCTATCAACTATAAAACTACAACCGATATGAACAAAGCTATTGCAGCGGCTTGTCCAAAAGGAGTGGATGTTTATTTTGATAATGTTGGTGGTGAAATTTCGGATGCTGTTATCAGGAATATTAACTTTCATGGAAGGATACCATTATGCGGACAGATTTCTTTATACAACAGTACCAAAACACCGATGGGACCAAGGTTGCAACCGATGTTGCTTACCCGGAGTGTATTGTTACAGGGTTTTATTATTAGTAATTATCAAGATCAGTTTCCAGAAGGCATACAAATGCTGGCTCAATGGATAAAAGAAGACAAATTAAAATTTACCGAAACAATTGAACAGGGCTTTGAAAATTTACCAAAGGCATTACTGGGTTTATTTAATGGAGAAAA
Source organism: Chitinophagaceae bacterium (assembly GCA_039927535.1). GTDB lineage: Bacteria > Bacteroidota > Bacteroidia > Chitinophagales > Chitinophagaceae > JJ008. The sequence continues at coordinate 19,034 of JBDSUW010000153.1, forward strand.
TACCGGTAAAATGGTAGTAGCAGTATAATTAAATTCTACTCGGCAGCTTAGTTCAACAATTAAAACCAATCATGCCGCCACGGAGTAATTCCGATTCTCCCCCAGTGGTTCCAAAAAAGTAACGCAGTCTTCTGTATTTTCTTCCTCCGACCACATGCATTATAAACTCCTTATTTGGTTGTTTGGTAGGTGTCATACACTATTCGATATACATATCTAATCTTAAATTAGCAGAATACAAACAACAACCTATTCAACCAAGATAAAGTAATTCTTTTGCATAGTTGTTTTACTTATTAGAATAGCAACAGCAGCATTCGGTCAAAAACAGTTACAGCTAAATCAATTTCCAGCTCCTACTCAAACTCAATTAAAACAAATAGTAGCTAAGCATCGTACAGGCGAAGTGAATTACACAGTTTTAGAAAATGAGTTGAAAAGAAGTGGTATTGATTTTCCAATAGGCCTATTGATGATGCCATCATGATGATGTTTATGCTGATAGCAGAAGATGCAAGAAAGGATTCGAAAGATTTGCTGAATGAAATGAATGCTTCTCGAAAGAAAGAGGCTGCCCAGCGAGAGGCTATAGCTCAAATGAAAAAACAAGCCGACTCTTTAAAAAAGCGTTTGCAAACGGCTTACAAAAAAGAATTACTACCATTTACAATACAACTAAGTGAAAAGCAAGATAAGCTTAAGCAAATTAGTGCCACAGAAAAAGAGACAGCTAATTAGAAAAGGAGCTTAGTTATAAAATTGCTATTGCAGAAAAACACTAGCGACCCGTAGAATTATCTAAAAATGAATTACACCAAAAACAAACTACGAAAGAAAGGCAATAGATTTGCCAAACTAACTACCTTATTTTGACCTTCTTATTTCTTGTCTTTTTGACATAAATAAATGCAAAGAATTTAAATGAGTTAATATAACAAACTATTCAGTCCCTTTTCAAATTCTTCCAATGCAAATGGTTTTTCGAAAAACATTTCAGCACCATTTGCCAAAGCAATATCCCGGGCAGAACCGAGTCCAGAAATCATGATGATCTTGATAGCAGGATGTTTTTTCTTGAGGTAACTTATAAAATCCACCCCCAATCCATCCGGAAGCTGGTTATCTAATAAAATTACCGCCGGTTCTTGTTTTTGAAGATATTCTTCGGCAGACAACAGGCAGTTAACATAGTCCAGCTGGATATTTTTTCCGGAAAGAATCATATCCAATACCAAACCCATTTCACCATCATCTTCCACAATGAGTACTTTTTTTGCAGCTTTAGTTTTCAGTGTTTTTGTGTTAGTCATAATTTTCGCATTACTGTATTAATGGATATTGTAGATAGAGTGCAAATCAATAAGTCTATTAATAGCAAATTGCCTGCCTGTTTTTACTCATTCAACTTGCAGATATCTCAAAAAATCAGTTTTTCCATGGTTTTTCCACCTCTGAGATTTGCCAATATAAACAACACGCCGTTCCCCGTTAGATCAAATGCTATTACTATTTTTCTTTTTATTGCGTAACAATCTTTATTAAAGTACCGTTAGTAAGGTTATCTGTCAGCTTTAACCCATTTAATATAGCAAATTCTTCATGCCTGGATTCGGGCAGGTTATATGAGCGGAAAAATTGTAACAATGTCATTGCAGAAGTCACTGTTTTGATTTTTACCCTTTCCGGTTTTTTATTCAATTTATCGGCATCAGTAAGCGGTTTAAATCCCTGCATTGTATTGCTGAAACTGTCAGCATAATTATTAAAATCAGTTAATGCGGATACCCCGATCATGTGATAAATTAATCCATTATGTTGAATGATATAAGACATTGTTCTTAGTGCAGGTTGGTTTTCTACTTGTTGGTCAGCTATAAGATAAATAGCCTGCAATCCATTTAAAGTGATATTTCTTGATTCCACTGCCCTGAGTCGATATTTACTTAAGATAGTATCATATGCTGATTGCAGAGAATTTCCCTGAGCCAGCATAAGCAACATGACGGCTTTACCATCTTTGGGAGCCATCTGAACCTGTTGTGGTGTATTCTGATAATTCCAATCAGGAGGAATCGGAAACTGAAACTTTAATACTGGATGATAAAAAACATTATTTTCTCTAAAGCCTTCTTTGGGATCTTGGCCATAGATTAATCCATCTATTCTTTTCAGATAAGTATTTCGGTTCACCATTGGGTTTGTCAGTTTAAGCTTTTGCTGCCATTCTGCAGCCAGCTTAGTTACTGTTACATTTCTGTCTCCCGGATTTGGATGGGACGATAAGAATTCTGGTAATTGAGCTGCTTCATTTCCAGCAGATTGCCTTTCAAGTGTATTAAAAAACAAAGCCATTTCTCTTGCATCGTACCCGATTTTTGAAGAGTATTCAACTCCCAATTCATCTGATTCTCGTTCAGCATCTCGGCTATATTTTAATAATAATAATTGTAACCCAGAAGATGCTGTTTCGGCAAATCTGGCCAGATCAGGTGCAATGATAATTCCGGCAATAATGCCCAATTGTCCCAATAATGCGTTTCGATGCTGTTCTACACTATGTCTATGAGTAATGTGTCCAATCTCATGACCTAAAACACCGGCAAAATCTGCCTCGCTATTGAAATGTGCCATGATGCCTCTGGTAAAATAAACGTAGCCACCCGGCACAGCAAAAGCATTGATCACATTTGAATTCAAAATTCTGAACGTATAATTCAATTTAGGGCGGTGCGAAATGGCTGCCATTTGTTCTCCTTTTGTTTTGATAAATCGCTGCAAGGTTGAATCCTCATACAACCCAAACTGAGCAACGATCTGGGGATCCGCTTCCTTTCCCATGGCAATCTCCTGCTTTTCTGACATCAAAACAATCTGTTTCTTACCAGTAACCGGATTTCGGGCACAATTAGTCAGTAAAACTGAAAAAGTAAGAGATATACAAGTGATGAAAATATATTTATTCATGTGTAACAATTTTCTTGTGTGTAAATAATAGCATAATGAGTGCCATAATTTAAATAATATGATTGCATTTCAAAAAACTGCTTATTTTTTTAATACAATAATTAATTCAAATATTTAAAACTAAAAAATAGAAGTCCAAATAATATTGAAATCTTTTACTACAAAGGTTATGCTGGGCCGTGTGTTAAGAATTACTGACAGAGATCATTTCCCGATTTTTTGATAGCAGACAATGAGAAATGCTCAGTGTTAAGATATTCAATACTAAAGGCTGACAGTATTATTTAAATTTGTGTAGATGAAATTGTACATTTTGTTTCCATACGGACACATGTATTAATGGTTCCCAAAATTTCAATTAAAATTTTTGATTGAAAAAATAGAAACTTGCCTACAGATAAACACCAACTATGAAGTAAAATTAATACACCTCAATTATGTTGTATTCCATATCATTTAATTTGAATGTATCGCCTTTCTTTTTGCCTTGCATTGCCGAATAGAGCGGTGCTTTTGTTGAAATTCCAATAAAACTAACTCCCTCAATTTCTATTTTATCTAGAGGGATGGATATATAAAAATTGAGGTGATTGGTCATTACCACGGCTCCCGGTTCCACTTTTGTTTTCGCAACTGCAGGATCAAGGGATTGAAGGTTTGTCATTTCCATCTGGGAAAAACGAAGTTCTTGCTCATAATTTCTTAATAATTCCACGTCACCAGCATTTCGTTCTTCAGTTTGGCTGGCTGACTCGTTGTGAGTATTGACATCAGCTTTTAATGAGCTAACTCGGGATGCAAAGTTTTCAACTTCTTCCTCTTGTTTTTCAATACAGAAAGCATGTATTTGTTTTTTATCTATCATCTTTTTTATCGGTTTTAATTGATGTTCATTGAAGATAACCCTTTTCTGCTGCTGCCCTTGTTTGATTTCTTATACTTTTACCTTGGCAAATGTGTGAATTATGTAATGTATTTCCATCAGCATATAATAATAATACACTCAAGCTGGGGCATCTTTGTACTACTATTTATGGACAAGCCGAATAACAAATCAAAGACGCTGGAAACTGCTAAGGATACTAAGGATAATATTCTTCCTCAAAAGGCCACTAAAGGAAAAACAGCTTCACAATTAATGCACAAACATATCAGTGATGAGAAGGATGTAATAACAGATGAAGATTTTAAAAATATGGATATTAATCCTGATATAGACACCGGCACATCTCACACTCCAGAAATTCCTGATGATAACGACCGGCCAAAAGATATGGATAAAGACCATGCAATAGTAACTCCCTGGGATGTGATTGACCAGTGATTAAAACAAGTTGAGGTATTTTTTGTTTGACTCTTCCTATCTGCTTTACACTTCAACTACTTCGATAAAAGATCACTTGCATGAGAGGTACGGCCAGCTAAGCATTTTTAGAAATCGCATACACACCGTGGATGGTATCTCCCGTCAAGCAGTAATCCGTCACAGCGTAAATGTGTGAATGTTGCAACTTCAATCATTTATCTTGTAAGGAATAAAGCAATAAGACCCGTCACCTTTACAGAGGAGATGCTTGTAACAATTGTGCAGCAGAATTTAAATTTCTGCTTGATTTTCAGCATAAATATATTTTATATTTCTTCAATTGATAAAAAATTTACTTGTTAGTATAATCCCTAAATAAATTAGAATGAAACTAATCATCATTACGGTTTTGGTATACTTATTAAGTTCATGCAATCAACCCAAAGAAGAAAGTTCTAAAAGAATTTCAGTATTTGAAGCAGCTCACCAGGAAATTCCCGACAATTTAAAACACATAACAGAAGAATTAGTTATGCCCCCTTTTTTACCTAAGTATGAACAGTCAGTATCAGGTGACCCTGTAGTTGTTGAAGTAACATTAACCATTGAAGAAAAGAAATTGGAAATTGCCCCCGGTGTTAAAATATGGGCTTTAACGTTTAATGGTTCTGTTCCAGGACCAATGATTGTAGTTCACCAAAATGATTATGTTCAACTTACTCTTATAAATCCATCAACAAATAGTTTAAGTCATAATATTGACTTTCATGCTGCCACCGGAGCAATGGGTGGAGGAGATTTAACAATGGTCAATCCGGGGGAAAGTGTTAAGCTGCTGTTCAAAGCCGTAAAGTCAGGTGTGTTTGTATATCACTGCGCTCCGGGCGGTGTAATGGTTCCTTTGCATGTAACTTCTGGTATGAATGGAGCCATTATGGTATTGCCCCGTGAAGGATTGAAAGATGAGAATGGAAATTCTGTGCACTTCGACAAAGCTTTTTACATAGCCGAACAGGACTACTATCTTCCAAAAGACGGCAACGGAAAATATAAAGAGTATACAACCCCTGCCGAAGGTTTTGGAGACATGATAAAAGTGTTTCAAACATTGACTCCAACTCATATTGTTTTCAACGGCGTTACAGGTTCACTTACGGGAAACAATGCACTTACGGCAAATGTTGGTGATAAAGTATTATTCATTACTTCACAGGCGAACAGAGATACCAGAATCCATTTAATAGGCGGACATGCTGACCTTGTTTGGCTAGGCGGTTCCTTTAACGATAAACCTGCAACAAATTACGAGTCATGGCCAGTTGTTGGCGGTTCTGCTGTTGCTATGATTTATCAATTCAGACAACCCGGCACTTACGCATATCTCAATCATAATTTAATTGAGGCATTAGCTTTTGGTGCGGTGGCTCAGATAAAAGTTGAAGGTAAATGGAATGACAATTTGATGAAACAAATAAGTAAGCCAACAAAAATTAAAAACTAACCTGCCATCAATGATCTCAGCTTCAGGGTAATGCTAACCACAGGGCAAAGTATTTCTTTCTGTTACATTTGAATAAAAAAGTTCATTCCTGCTTTTGCAATTGGAAAATTTATCAGAGACAGCATAACGTAATGATTGGTAAATATGCATCAGAGAATTTACATAGTATTTTAATGGGTATGCATTCCTGGAAATCTATATTTGTGTTATTGCTGACACTTATACTGCTGGCTGCATTCCTATATATCAACTGTAGGTCGTTGCTGAAAGAAAAGCAGTCTTCGGATTTTATGTTGCTGATAATTCAGGAGGAGATTTTGCAAACCTTACAATTCTAAAATAGACTAATGGCAGGCATTTCATAAAATGCACTACGGCTTATGGAAAAATTTGCAATATGAATATACTTTATCATATTTTTATAGTAACTAAAATTAATTACTATGGACCTTGCATTAAATGACTCTATGACTTATAGCGCTATGCATAAAGCTTTGAGTGAAAAATTACCTGCTTACAAAATTGAATTGAAGAAAAACCCCATTGCCCGGTTTGAATATATACAGGTATATAAATCGGCTTATGTTGGTACTTGGGTCCGTGTGTTTGAAAAAAAGAACAAAGTTATGCTCATCAAAACTATTCCATCCACCATGGCCCGTGCATTATTGGGTGGTCTGATCGCTGCATTGATTGCATCTAGTGCACAAAATAAATTAAGAAATGAAGTTGCACAGGTGCTTAAAGATGAGTTTGCCACTAGTGAAGTGTAGACTGGCATTTACCGAGTGCTGATACATGAGCCTTTGGAAACAGGAGTGTTTTCAGTCTGGCAGGTATTATTAAAAAAACACAACTGCGTAATATCAGAATTAAATATTTTGCAAAAGGTTTTAAATGCTCAATGCGAATAGAATTTCCGATAAATATCGGATACTGCAAAATGCCCAATAGAATTCATACAGCTGAACGGAGCGTTGCAACTGTGGCTCCATAGTAGCATAAATTTTGGCTCATAAAGATCAACTCACTGGAATTACTTTAAAAGTGGCAAAGAATTTATTAATATTATCTATTGTGCAACAGGTACAGGAATTTAAATGAAGCCGGCCTGTATTTAAACACCTGGTTGGGATGCTGACCTAGCCGAAGTGTCTTTCAACGGCTACATGAATAAAAGACTCTTAAAATTTCGTCTACAATCACTTATTACAATTGTTGGTATATTATCCCCTCAACCTGATTTGATTTGGTTAGTCAGTTTTATTTCTTGATAAAATCTATTGTTAATTCTTAATCGTAGGTATCCTTTTAATCTTAAAAAATTTAGTTATGCCAAGATCAATCAGCTCCGGGAGAGCTATAGTAGGTTATGTACTTTGCTCTCTGTTCTTTTTCTCCTGCAAAAAATCTGCAGACAATTTAATTGATATTAATTCTATTTCTTCAAAAAATCCATTGGCGGATGCAGGCAGACCTGCCCCTAAAGGGACTTCCTTTTATGCACTTACATCCTCCAATCAAATTGTAAATTATTTGTCGGGCAATCCATTAACTGAAAAAGCTACTTTGCCGGTAACCGGATTGCAGTCTGGCGAAAAATTACTGGCCATTGATTTCCGTCCGGCTACAGGTCAATTATATGCTGTTTCTGATCAAAGCCGTATTTATTTTATCAATACCAATACTGGCGAAGCATTCGCTCCATCAATGACACCCTTTTCACCTGCTATAAACGGCACTATGGTTGGCTTCGATTTTAATCCAACAGTTGACCGTATTCGTCTTGTTACTAATACTGGTCAAAACCTACGTTTAAATCCTGAAACTGGTGGTTTGGCAGCTATTGATGGAAGTTTAAATCCGGGTTCACCTGTAGTTACTGCTGTTGCTTATAGTAATAGTTTTGCAGGCTCTACCAGCACAATATTATATGATATCGATGTTGCTACTGATAAACTTTATATTCAAAATCCGCCTAACGCCGGTGGTCTTGTAGAAGTTGGTTTATTGGGTGTGCAGGCAGTAGGTGAAGCAGGATTTGACATTTCTCCAGATAATTCAGTGGCGATTGCTGCGTTGTATGGTCGTGGTTATGAGGATGGCCAGAATGAAGAAAGTAATGGTAATAAATATCGGTTTTATTATATAGACCTTGCAACTGGCAAAGCTACCAACGCCGGAAAAACTGATAAAGAAATAATTGGGGTGGCTATACCTACCAATCCTGTTGCGTATGCTGTTACAAATATTAATTCTTTACTCATCATGAATCCATCTTCTGGAAACATTGTTACAAGAACAATTGGCAACCTGCCTGCTGGTGAAATGATTGTTGGTTTGGATATGCGTCCGGCAACAGGTCAGTTGTATGCACTTAGTAATGCCAGTAAGATTTATGCCATCAATATGTCATCCGGTGCTGCTGCGCAAATGGGAACAATGCCTTTTTCATCTTTGTTAACCGGAACTAGTTTTGGATTTGATTTTAATCCAACGGTTGACAGGATACGTATTGTGAGTAATACCGGACAAAATCTGCGAATACATCCAGAAACCGGTGCAATAGCAGCTATTGATCCAAATTTAAATCCTGGCACTCCGAATGTAGATGCGGTGGCCTACACAAATAGTTTCGGAAGGCCAACAACTACCATGTTATTTGATGTGGACGTTACTACAAATATGCTCTATCAACAAAACCCTGCGAATGCGGGTACCCTGATTGCAATTGGAATGTTAGGTGCAGATGTAAGTTCTGGAAACGGATTTGACATTGGAGGTATTTCTGGTAATGCGTGGGGAGTATTCACCGTAAATAATAATACCGGGTTATACAATGTAAACCTTTTGACAGGGAAGGCAACATATCAAATGGGACTTTCATATTCTATAAAAGGGTTTGCTATTGGAACTGGGTTTTAAATAAACTTTTTTTTTGTTTACACATTGGGCTGTCTTCTGTTAATCAGAAGGCAGCTTTATTTTTCAAAGTTCATGCTAAAATTTAATTATAATAGCCATTGCTGGGTGTAAGTATTATTTATAGTTGAGTAGCTGATTTGATTTGTTCTTTTCTAACATTACTGAGATGGAGGTATTTTATATTTTCTTTTTCCTCCTACCTATAAAAAAAGGTATGCTGCCCATCCCATATTTTCATTTTGCAGATTCTTTTCAGTTCTTATCGGCAGGTTTCGGCTCTGGCAAGCATTCCTTCAAAGGATACATCGTATAAACTTAACTACTCTTTAGCCATCCGCTGATGCTCATTCGGCTGCGGTTGCAAAGTACCACTTCATGCTCCATTTCGTTGCTTTTGAAAAATACTGCTGTTTTTGATTCGGGTTGTATTTTTTGCACTCCTCCATCATAATATAAATGTAGCTGGCCGCCGTCGGCTTCTTGCCAATCATCGTTGAGGTAATTGATAAAGGAAAACTTTCTTTTGTTATCTGATTGAAATTGGTCGATATGTTTTTTATAATAACTACCCGCTTCGTAAATGGCATAATGAAATTCGTAATTGTGGATGCCGGTGTAGCAACTGCTGTTGAGATGTGCAATGAAACTTTCGGCGAGTTCTAAAAACTCCTGTTCAAAGACATTGTTATTTGTTTTATCGAGCCAGTATATTTTGTCGCCTCTCATTTTTTGATTGCTGTCTTTTATGGTGGCATTACCGATACCTGCCTGTGTCATTTTGTTAGTACTGTATAATTGACTAATATTTTGCTGAAGGCCTTTGACTAGTTTATCTGACAGAAAATTTTTATCAATGCCTGCCTTGTTGCTCAGGTAGGTATCTATCAACGTATCAAATTGTGTGGTTACCATAAGTGGGGAAGGTAGCTTATTTACACGCATAGACCCGACTTATAATAGAAACATATTTTTTCTTAGCAGAGTTTGATTCCAAGATTAATAATGATTAGTCTCCACCTCAGTTTTTTAACTTAGAATAAAATTGATTTTCATCATTATTTTTTCAAGTTTTATATGACGAATATCATATTAATATTTTTATTTAACATATTGTCATTAATTAATAATTATTAATTTGTTATTAAATTATTTTTTTTTAGCGAAATAATTTAAATAGTGAAATGGCATGAAAAATAAAAATGTTAATAAAGTTGCGAAGAAAAATGGCGAAGAAAGTGATGGTGAATTCCTTTCTGCTATTGATAAAATAACAGTTGCACAGGAGAATGATAAAATCAAAAATAATGAGGAAAAACCTTCCTTATTAAAGAAAAAAGTTATTGCCATTAAAAAAAGCGATTCTATCAGTTTTAGAAAGTTGAAAAATTTGCTTTCCCGTGATGACTTGCCCAGACTTTTTAAGGAATCTAACGGGACTTTAAAAAAACTTTATACGCTAATAAAATATGAGAAAGAATTAGAACTACTTCAAATTGAATTAGTTAAAATGCAGCAATGGGTACAGCAGGAAGGTAAACGTATTACTATTATTTATGAAGGCCGTGATGCAGCCGGAAAAGGAGGTGCAATACGCCGGTTTATAGAACATTTAAGTCCAAGGTATATGCGGGCAGTTGCACTACCCAAACCAACAGAAGAAGAAAAAGGGCAGTGGTATTTTCAGCGATATATTAAGCAATTGCCCAATAAGGGGGAAATTCTTTTTTTTGACCGGAGTTGGTATAACAGGGCTTTGGTAGAGCCTGTTAATAATTTTTGTACTCAGGAAGAGTATAAAGTATTTATGGAACAAGTAAAATCATTTGAGCAAATGCTTCATTCAGATGGTGTAACTATTATTAAATTATGGTTTTCTATTACTAAAAAGGAACAATTACGGAGGTTTAAATCAAGGCAAAAAAATAAGTTGAAACAATGGAAAATTAGCCTCATTGATCTGAAAGCACAGGATCAGTGGGATGAGTACACCAGGTATAAAAATGAAATGTTTATAAAGACGAGTCAGAAATTTAGCCCGTGGATTATTGTAAAAGGAAATAATAAAAAAAGGGCAAGGCTGGAAAGTATCCGATATGTGCTATCGCTAATACCATATGAAGGAAAGAATGAGAAAATACTTCATTCTCCTCATTTTGATAAAACTATCATTCCTTTTAAATTCAAAGAAAATTTAGAGAAGAAGCAAAACTAAGGTGAGATACAACCACAACCATTAAATAATAACACTCTTATGGACCCATTTATTTGGATGATAATTTTAATAGTATTTGCACTTTCCTTTGATTTTTTAAATGGATTTCATGACAGTGCTAATATTGTTGCTACAATTATTTCTTCCCGCTCTATGAGTGTCAGAAATGCACTTACCATGGCAGCATTAGCAGATTTTGCGGGGCCATTTATTTTTGGAGTTGCAGTTGCGAAAACGATTGGCAGCGGAATTGCTATTCCTGAATTTATAACGATTGAAGTACTGGTTGCAGCGCTGGTAAGTGCATGTATATGGAATTTAGTAACCTGGTATTTGGGTATACCTTCCAGTTCTTCTCATGCTTTGATCGGTGGATTGGTTGGTGCAGTTCTTATTGGGGGTGGAATACATGCATTATTATCCAAAGGCCTGATAAAGATTTTTATTGCATTACTATTTTCGCCGTTAGTTGGGTTATTTTTTGGCTGGCTTACGATGAAACTTGCTTACCGGCTTTTAAAAAAAGCTACTCCTAAGGCTAATTATTTCTTCAAGCTGGGTCAAATACCGACAGCAATTGCACTTGCATTAAGTCATGGTGCTAATGATGCACAAAAAACAATGGGTGTTATTACTCTTGGGCTTGTTATTACTGGTTATCAGGCACATTTTGCGGTACCACTTTGGGTTATATTAATGAGTGCAGGTGCTATTAGTCTTGGTACATTTTCCGGGGGCTGGCGGTTAATTAAAACCTTAGGTTCAAAATTTTATAGAATAAGGCCAATTCATAGTTTTACTTCCCAATTTGCTTCTGCAATTGTAATTATCACAGCTTCATTATTTGGCGGTCCTGTTAGTACCACACAGGTTGTAAGTATGTCAATAATGGGGGCAGGGGCAGGCGAAAGAGTATCAAAAGTAAGGTGGCTTGTTTTGAAAGAAATATTTTTATCATGGATATTGACCATTCCAATTACAGCCATACTATCTATTCTGATTTATTTACTAATACGTTTTTTAGCACACTAAAATAAAAATTATGGGATTAATAAGGTCATCAAAGAAAGAAGACAGTTTTATTACTCAGTTGAAATTACAGGCCGAAAAAACAGAAGCCTGTCTTGCTTTCCTCTTTAATAATATGGATGAAATTACGGATCAGGTTATTAATGAGAACAGGTTACTAATTAATGAACTCATCGATATTAAGATGTTATTGATGGATGATCTACATAATACTTTTATTACACCAATTGATCGGGAAGATATTTTTCAGATTTCTACTTCCTTATTTGGTATGGCTAAATATTCCTTGACGACTTTAGAAGAAATGCAATTATTGAATGTGAAGCCGGATAGATTTATCCGGGAAATGGTAGAGAAGGCAAAATTTGAAACGCATGAAATTTTTCAGGCTATTAGCAGGTTAATGAAAAACCCGAGGCTGTCCTATGATCATATAATAAAAGTAATAAAGCTTGAAGCTAAAATTGAGAGAATTTACCGTGATGCGGTAAAAGAATTGTTTGATGATAAAAAAAGATTGCAGGATGATTTGCAAGCCGTTTTTCATTTACGGGAAGTTTACAGACATATATCTAACATGTCGGATAAAGCAGAAGCTGCGGCTGATGCACTTGGAATGGCAGTGATTAAGCTTTCATAAAAAATTTAATTCTGAATTTTATCTGGGAATAAAAAATAAACTATCTTTCGCAAGCCTCTTTATTTTTTAATCGATATTAATTTTTAATAATTTTATGGCAAACAAAAAAGACCTTGATTTTACTTACACAACGATTGATAAAATTTTCCGGCTAAGTATTGGCGAGACTGGTGATTTTAGTGGTGCCAGATATGATGGTGATTTTTCGATGACATTGGAGGAGGCGCAAAAAGCAAAACACAAATTTATTGCTGACAGCCTTAATATTAAAAAAGGAACTAAAGTGCTGGATATGGCTTGCGGCTGGGGTCCTTTCTTAAATTATATAAAAGAGGACAGGGGTGCCGATGCGAGGGGGTTAACCTTATCTGAAGGGCAGGCTTTGGCTTGTCAGAAAAATGGATTGAAAGTAATGATAAAGGACTGCCGTTATATTACTCCGGCTGATTTTGGAACGTTTGATGCCATTTCGTGTATTGGCGGAATGGAGCATTTCTGTTCGATTGAAGAATGGCAGGCAGGTAAACAGGAAAAGGTTTACAATGATTTTTTCAAAACCCTTTATGAATTATTACCTGTGGGTGGACGTTTTTATATGCAGACGATGGTATTCAGTAAAAATATGTTACCCTTTGAAGAGATTAGTGTAGATGCAAAAAGAGGTTCAACTTCGCATGTACTGGCATTGATGATTGAAGAATTTCCCGGTTCATGGCTGCCGTATGGACCGGAAATGGTGATCCGGAATGCAGAGCCATTATTTAAACTGGTTTCCAAAAGCAGTGGCCGGTTAGATTATATTGAAACGATTGCTCAGTGGAGAAAAAAATTCCGGAAATTTAATTTCAAAAAATATTTGTTATATGCATCATTGCTCCCTAAACTTCTTACCAGCAAAAAATTCAGGAAGCAGTATGATATTTTTACAATAAGCCCCAACAGGGTGTGTTTCGAGGAAGAATCAATGGATCATTACAGGCTTGTATTCGAAAAAGTATAACAGAGGAGAAGCTAATCAATCTATACTGATTGTTGATAAATATCCATATAGCTTTTAAATCAACAACGGAGGTTGTTAAATTGTTGTTGGCTGATAATAAATATTGAACAAATGATTTCTGTTTGAAAAATAAAACTTACATTGAGCGCAACTGTTAAATTTCAATGATTCAAACAACAAATTATACCCAAAAAACATATATAAAAAATCTTCCTTTTTAATGGCCATTAAAATAATAGATTGAAAATTCAGCCTCTGTATAAAAAAAATTATTCTGCATTTACCGGAAAAAGGTAATTGCATATTTATTATTTAAAATAAAAATTTGAAACATTCTTTAAAGTTTATTGATCCCGCAAAATCTGAGTTTTTACCTGCTTTAAAATTAAAGGTTGAGGATTATTTTAAAAGCAATAATATATCCAGGCATGCTAATGCCTTTATGATATTAAAATCAGTATTTTTTATTTCTTTGTTGCCGCTACTGTATACACTGATTATAACTGACTTTCTTCCATTATATGTTCAATTAATACTGGCCATACTTTTAGGTATGACTATGGCATTTATAGGCTTTAATGTTTGTCATGATGCACTCCATGGTGCTTATTCTTCCAATAAGAAAGTAAATAAGGTACTTGGATTCATCTTTAATATTATTGGTGCAAACGCTTACGTCTGGAACCTGACGCATAATATTGTTCACCATAGCTATACAAATATTGACGGCCATGATGAGGATATAGAAATTGCTCCCGGTTTGATACGGGTAAGTGAAAAGGATAAGTTGAATAAACTTCAGCGGTATCAGCATATCTATGCTTTTTTTCTTTATTGTCTAACGACTTTATCATGGTTTTTCAGAAAAGACTATCTTAAATTCTTTCAAAAAAATATTGGCGACAGCCATGTGAACAAGCACCCCAGGATTGAATATTTCAACCTCTTTTTTTATAAGATCATGTATTATTCAATTTTTATTGTAATTCCATTGTTAGTGATGGACTTAACCTGGTGGCAATTCCTGATTGGATTTATAGCAATGAATTTTGCGGAAGGTCTTGTGTTAGGACTCGTATTTCAGCTGGCACATGTAGTGGAAGATACCGAGATCATATATCCAAATGAAGATAATAATGTAGAAAGTGCATGGGCTGTTCATCAAATGCATACGACTGCCAACTTTGCGCCACGGAGTAAGATTGCTGCTTTTTTATGTGGTGGATTGAATATGCAAATAGAGCATCACTTATTCCCCAAGATCTGTCACATACACTATAGAAAAATTTCAAAAATCGTAAAAGAGACAGCAAAGGAATATAATCTTCCCTATAATGAGAATAAAACATTCTTTACTGCACTACGTTCACACTACTTGTTCTTAAAAAAATTAGGAAGACCTCAAAAAGCAATGGCATCATAATTTTAAAAGCAGCAGTAGGTTTTATAAAAAACGCTGTATTGTAATTTATTATTTCTGAATTATAATCTTTCCTTGACCATATATTTGGCCGCCTGAGTATTGTTTTCATCTACTTTATAAAATAGTCATTTATTCACTATTCATTTCAAACCTCTGCCCGGTCTGCATCATTTTATAGATCTTGTTAACACCAAAAATGATTTTGTTTACATCAAAAAGAGAACAAAAAATAGGAGGATGCAGATGATGAGGTTTCCAATTCTCCCTTTTTTTGGGACGGAATAAATTAATTCTTTCTGAAAATTAAATAAGAAATAAACAAGAATGGCTGTTAAGTAAGCTAAAAGAATTCGTAACGGGGTGCTTTTATATAACCTTTAGGCTGTTCCGGCATTTTGCATTTTTGAAATGATGAATCGGCATTAATTGCTTTATCCACCTGCTTGCCTGTTTTATTTGCTTGCCTGCGAGGAGGAAAAATTTTTAATGGAGGAGTTTCCTGCTGCCATGCTATACGAAGAGACGTAAATTTATTATCTGTAGAAGCAATCACACTAAATCAATTTCCTCACTAAATGAAAACATTATGCCAATAATGCAGATTGTGTATAAACAGTTAGTCGTGTAATTGTCAACTGCTTCAAATAAAGTACTTTATACTATTTCCCGTTGATAAAGTAGGGTTACCTAATAATCGGGAAAAAGATTCCCCGGCAAGCGGAAAATGAAAATATCTTAAGCCGCCATCACCAACGCATCTTCCTTCCGGTGTTTTACTATAAACCAGGCAGTAGCCAAAAAAGAGAATATGAAATAAGCTCCGAGTACATACATTACGGATGAGAAATAATACCCACTGCCAAACCAATCATTTTGCTTCAAAAGGAAAGCAAGACCAAGACCACTACGGGCAGCTTCCCAAAACAATGCCCATGGATTACGATCCATTAGCTCTGTAAGTGCATACACCATTAGAAAAATAAAACCACCGTACCAGAAAATATATTGTGTGCCCATATTATTGATGGTGGCAATGCTACCAAAAAAATAACTGACGAAGAGTAAGAGCATTATAAGTTGCACCCATGTCCATACATGTAATAAGGTAGAGGCTTTGGTATCATATTTTTCGAACTGATAGGGGTCGTCAATTTTATAAACAGGATATTTTTCTATTACATCTGCAGGGCGGTAGCCTGTTGGCTTAAACCATAGTGCAAATTTATCTTTCCAGCTATTAGTATGCCATGCATCTTTCATCATTAGCCACAGATGCGAAAAATTTATTTTAATGGGATTCCATGTACGCACCGGCCGGGTAATACCGTATACAGGCGGAGCTTCTTTTAATTCTTCCTGGAAAGTGCCGAAGAGTTTGTCCCAAAAAATGAATATCTGCCCTAGATTTTTATCGAGGTACTCTTTATTAATGGCATGGTGCACCCGATGATGTGATGGTGTAACAATTATCTTTTCTAGGAAACCCATTTTGCCGATATGCTGTGTGTGATACCAGAATTGTGCAAACAGATGCAGCGGCCCTACGGTGGCAATTACTATCGGCGGCACACCAACTAACGCAGCCGGAATAAGCAAAAACGTAAATGGATTTACAAACATAG
>JBDSUW010000154.1:0-10134 GCA_039927535.1 Chitinophagaceae bacterium
TGTACACATTATCAGCATACGTAGTTACACATTCATTATACTCTTGTTCAGTCATTCTACTTCGCTTGGTTCAGTTTTGGCCGATTACTTATTTATTATGGTTAAAATGCTTAACCAAGCTTCGCAGAACAGGTAAACAGCCGGAATCTAATTATATTAATATGACCTGCTTAAAAGTTAATACGATTTGCAGGCAAGAATGTTACAGTAACAGGTTGGAATTAAAGAAATTGTCTTGAAAGGCTCTCATGGATAATTCCTATATCAGAATCTTTAACCTTACACTCTGTTGGTTGAGTTTTTGCACAAGCAGTACTGTTGTCCTTTGTGGGCAAGCAATCCTTTGAAGATGAACTTGTTAGTATGGTCAGGCATACTATTGCAGCTATTGCCAGTAAGCTGGTTATTATCCATTTTTTCTGATGCATTGATGTTGGTTTTCGAGTTTGACGAAGGTAAATACTGATTTGTTACAGCAAAGGTAAAATGAGTTGGCATATAACCAAAGCTCAAATTTGATGAAATGCAATGTGAAATTGATAAACCGGGGAAATATCTTAATGAATTGCCAGGTGATTTCCTGAAATACCTGTTTTAAGTAGCTTCCTGCTACAATGTATATTTGCGGATAAACAAAACCATATGAACGAGAATCTTGTAAAAAGAATAGGAACCGAAGTTGAAGAAATAAGAACTGCCGGATTGTATAAAAAAGAACGCATAATTGCAAGCAGCCAGGGTGCTGAAATAACGGTGAACGGTAAAACGGTATTGAATTTTTGCGCCAACAATTATCTCGGTCTTTCATCTCATCCAAAAGTGATCGAAGCGGCACATAAAGCAATTGATAACCGTGGATATGGTATGAGCAGTGTACGTTTTATCTGCGGCACACAGGATATTCATAAAGAACTGGAAGAAAAGATTTCAACATTTCTTGGAGTAGAAGACACCATTTTATATGCAGCAGCTTTTGATGCAAATGGCGGACTGTTTGAACCTTTGTTCAATGAAGAGGATGCAATTATTTCTGATGCATTAAACCATGCAAGCATTATTGATGGGGTACGTTTATGCAAAGCACAGCGTTTCCGTTATGAGCATAATAATATGGAAGACTTGGAAGCTAAGCTGAAAGAGTCTGCCAATCTCCGCAGCCGCATTATTGTTACCGATGGATCTTTTAGTATGGATGGAACGATTGCGCAATTGGATAAGATATGTGATCTCGCCGACAAGTATGATGCAATTGTAATGATTGATGAATGTCATTCTTCAGGTTTTCTGGGAAAAACAGGAAGAGGCACTCATGAATACCGAGGTGTGATGGGACGTATAGATATTATTACCGGCACATTGGGCAAAGCATTAGGTGGCGCATCTGGCGGATTTACTTCCGGCAGAAAAGAAATTATTGATATGCTTCGCCAGAAATCTAGACCCTATTTATTCAGCAACACGGTTGCTCCATCAATTGTTGGTGCATCCATTGCCGTATTAGATATGCTTACGGAAAAAACTGAGCTAAGAGACAAATTAGAATTCAACACAAAATATTTCCGCACAAAAATGACCGAAGCCGGTTTCGATATTAAACCCGGCGATCATCCTATCGTTCCCATTATGCTCTATGATGCAGTGCTGGCGCAAAATATGGCTGCTAAATTATTGGAAGAAGGCATTTATGTAATTGGCTTTTTCTTTCCGGTGGTTGCAAAAGGCCAGGCAAGAATAAGAGTACAATTAAGTGCGGCACATGAACAAGCACATCTGGATAAAGCGATTGCAGCATTTACAAAAGTGGGGAAGGAGTTGAGGGTTTTGAAATAGAGCAATTAAAAAACGGAATGCAAAAGCCAACTTCAAGAAATGAAACGATTGCGGTGGATTGGAGTTTGTGGTGAAAATGTAGAACTTTCTTATTAATTCACTTTTGATATATAAAATGGAAGGACAATAAATACCCACTAAGTGGTACAAGATCATTCATTTATTGCATTATCTTAAACCCGATTTTGTCTTGCTGATGTTTGACATTTTTGCATGTAATAATTATAAACCCAATATGTATGAAATGTGTTTTAATAGTAGTATGCTCTTTTATTGTAACAATTTCCTACAGCCAGGCGCCCCGCCTGATCTACCCCGTCGGTAATAGTAATGATGTAACTGAGGCAAATATTTCACCGGATGGCCGCTTTATAGTTACGAAAAAAAAGACCAGGACTCAGGTCTGGAGCAGAGAAGCTGGGAAACTCATCTATTCATTTGATCGAGATGGAGGAGCTGGCGCAGAATTCAGCGCAGACAGTAAAACACTGATCTCATTAATGGATGGTTATGTTACTACAACTGATCTTAAAACAGGGAACAGGAAAAAAGTCATTCTCCGCCAATTCAAAAATGGCTCCAAAGCCCGGTTTTCTAAGGATGATAAATTTATTATTACCGGCAATGAAAGGCGGGATTCGATTATAATATGGACAAATCCTGCCGGAAAATTGGTGCAAAGCTTTAAAGGGAATATTGATAAAATAGTTTTTACAGGAAACAAGTATGCAGCAACGGTAGTAAGTGATACCTGTTTGCAATGGGATATAAAAAAGAATATATTAATTCGGACGATTCCATTAATGAAGTACACCAAGAACAGTCTGAGTCCGGACGGAAAAATTGTTGCAGCAGTAAAAGAAAAGAAAATTCAACTATGGGATATCAATTCAGGAACTAAACTAAAAGATCTTGATCCGGGCGAACAAGGAAAAGAAATGCAGGGTTTTAGTTTTAGCGAAGATGGCAGGCGATTGTTGTCTTATAGTGCCGATTCTGTGGCGATCCTATGGGACCTGGGTTCGTCATCTATTTTAAAAAAAGTTAAATACACTCCGGGTTTTCCCAGCGCAAGTTGTTGGCTTAGTCCCGACGGACAAAAAATAATTGTAAATGCAAGGGAGAAACTGGTTTTTTATGATGTGTCATCCGGTAAAGCTTATGATAGTCTCATACATAAGGACTTTCTTTTTGATAAATTGTATTTTACTTCAGGGTTAAAATATATATATGCATTTAGCAGATTGGGTATGGCAGTTTATACGGGGCCTGATTACAAGAAATATTTTTTTACAACGCAAGCCGATGGAATAAAAATGGCACAACTGTCACCCGGGAATAAATATTTGCTGACCAGCACAGAGGATATAGCGAAACTTTGGGATATCCGGACAGGAAAATTTCTTGCCTCAATGTACATGGGTCGCAATGATTTCACTTGCACTTTTAATGATGATGCAAGCCGGCTACTGATGCAAGATGGCAGAGATTTGGATGTATGGAGTATACCAGATGGCCGGCGAGTTTATAGTATAAGAAATGAGCGTAGGGGCTATATTCTAAAAGCATTTATCAGTGGAGATGGTAACAGGGTTGGACTGGTATCGGGATCGGATATTAGTATTTGGGACAGTATTGGTAAAAAACCACTTTTAAAAATATCTGACATACCCAACTTAAGAAATCAATCTCCTATTTTTAATTATGATGGGAGTCGCTTGCTGGCGGCAAGCCGTGATAGTTTTTTTATTTACAATTCCACTAATGGTTCTTTGATTAAACGATTTGGCAAAACCTCCAGTGATAGTACCTTTGAGTATGTATTTATCAGCCGTGACGATAAATATGTATTGACACATGACGCAAAACACAGTAATGCGACCTTATGGGATATCCCTGCAGGTAGAAAACTTTACAATCTAAAAGATTCACTCTCTCAATTCAGCAAAGACGGGAAATACATTATTGCTGGCAAAGTTGTTTATGATGTTGCCACAGGCAAACAGGTAGAACCACTGGAAAATGCTTCTATGGCTTATCCATTAGCCCGGACAGCTGCAGACCAATACACCCTGCTGATTCCGGAAGAGGAACCAAGGGAGACGAAAATGGTACAGGTTATTGAAAACAAAACTGGCTATTCTTATTTCCTGATGCCGTTGGAGAAAAATAATTCTCTTGTTTTCGATAGCAATGACCATTACGATGGAACTACGGATGCCCGGCCACTACTTTATCTCACTTGCGGCGATGCTGTCATCAAAGGTGATGAGGTCAAAACATTTTGGGTGCCCGGATTGGTTGAGAGGATTCTGAAGGGAGAAAAAATAACTGCCAAAACCCCTGCGGATTTACCAGTGTGCAAATAAGGGTTTCTTGTTGGCAAGAGTATAGTGTAACTATCATCTCTGCAATAGCAGGTAAACAGTTTGCATTAGAAAGAGTTGAACAGCTGAAAAATGCTATGCAGAAGCCAACATCAAGAGATGAAACGATTGCAGTGGATTGGAGTTTGCGGTGAGAGTTTAATTTAAAAGAGGCTTCAATCAGAAGCTTCTTTTAAATTAAAAGAAATTTATTTAATATTCAATGCTCTTGCTGCCTGCTTCAATGCATCTGCTCCTACATTATCTCCTTCCAGTGTTACAAGATAACGGCCGCCCGCAAAATAGGTAAATGTACAATCGTTGGTCGTTTTATCACAATGCTCAAAAGCATTGGCACCATTAAAATCTACATTCTTTGTGTATTCATCATCGCTTTCTTGCTGCATATTCATCATGCCCAGAAATTGTAAGCTATAAATGCCTGCTCCGGCAGAACCGGCACAATCGTATATGCTTAATGAAACACTGGTGCTATCTGTTAAAGTATATTCAGCAGTGGCAAGGCCTGCACCCATCGAATTGTTAACGTCATAGCTTGCTCTGCCAGTTCCCATTAATTTTTCGGGCAGCAAAGCTTTTAGTTCATCCATTGTTAATGGCTTCAACTTGCTCAACTCATCTTTTTTCTTTTCCATATCCTCCGCAGCATTTTGCATTTGTTTAGCATCTGGTGATTCAGTTTTAGTAGTGTCTGCATTTATGGATGAAGAATCTGCTTTTTTATTATTATTACAAGCTGCAATGAATATTAAAAACCCCAAGGATAAGAAAAGAAATTTTTTCATAATTGTTTGTTTAACCTATCGTAAAAATACTAATATCAATGATTTTATGTTCAAAATATTGCTATTATGCAATTTTTTCTAAAAAAAAGGGTTATAAGTTATGAATAACAATTTTCAGATATTACTTTAGCATTCTACAATGGATTAAAACTCTACCCGCCAAATTTCCTCTGAATTATCACTAACTAATTTTTGACCTGTACGCCATAGCTAAAGCGAAGGCTGTACCCAACTTATTGATAAAGTATGAAAAAGCTTTTGTTATGCTTAGCTATAATGGCTACCGTATTATTTGTTTTAAGTTCATGTTCGGCCACTAAAAGAGATTGTCAGGGAACTAAACATTACAAACAGAAAGGTGGATTTTACATGTAAATACTTCCTGAGCATTAAAATTATTACTGATCCCGGTTCCAGCCGGGATTTTTTATTTTTATACAAATATTCAATATGAAGTGGTTTGGAATAACGGTCTTTGTCTTAATAAGCAGTATTGCTTATTCACAATCAGATTTATTTCCCTCGGAATTTGTTGGTAACTGGAAAGGCGAATTGCTTTGGTACAAAACAGGAAAGCCTGCACCACAAAAAGTGAATATGGAACTTCGTATTCAACCGGCAGATAGCACTGATTCTTACACTTGGCAATTAATTTATGGTTCCAAAGAAGAAGATTACCGGCCTTATATCTTAAAACCAATTAATAAAGCAGAAGGGCATTGGGTTATTGATGAACTAAGTGGAATTGTACTGGATCAGTTTTGGGTGGGCAATAAGTTTTCAGGAGCTTTCTCTGTTCAGAAATCCACTATCCTTAATAGTTACTGGGTAAAAGATGATAAAATGTATGTTGAGTTTTTCAACATAGGAGTAGATCCATTGATTACAACAGGTAAGGGAACAGAACAAGTGCCTTTTGTTAATAGTTACAAATTAGGCAGCTATCAAAAAGCTGTTTTGATGCGGGCAAATTAGCTATTAAACGATATTACTCGTAAGCCACACTGAGTTAACTTTGCACAAAATTTACAGAAGATGCGACAAGTATTATATGGTCTCGGAATTTCACTCCTTATTTTTTCTTGCGGACAAAACAATGTGAAGGTTGAAAAAAACCTGGCAAAATATTTCACTGAGAATAAGGTTGATGGATGTTTTGCTTTGATGGACAATGGCACGGGCAAGTTTTCTGTATATAATTTACCAATGTATCGGGATAGCAGTTACCTGCCAGCCTCCACTTTTAAAATTGTTAATTCATTGATAGGGTTACAAACTGGAAAAATTTCCAGTGACAGCATGGTAATAAAATGGGACGGTGTAGAAAGAAGAAGTGAATGGAATAAAGACCTGACTATGTATGAAGCATTCAGGGTTTCTGCCGTTCCGTATTACCAGGAAGTGGCACGCCGCATTGGAAGAGATACAATGCAATTTTGGTTGGATTCTCTGAGCTATGGATCGAAAAAAATTTTAAGCCCAATTGATTCTTTTTGGCTCGACAATAGTTTGAAAATAACACCCGATGAACAATTGGGTTTAGTGAAGCGTTTATATTTCGACCAACTACCTTTTTTTAAAACGTATCAGGAAATGGTGAAAAGGGCAATGTTGTTTGAGAATAATACAAATTATCGTCTTGCTTATAAAACCGGATGGGGTTCTGATGAAAAAGGAAACAATATAGGTTGGGTAGTGGGCTGGGTCGAAGAAAACAGACATCCTTATTTTTTTGTTTTAAATATTCAATCGCCTGATAAGGATTTTGATATGGTGAAGGTGCGAATGAAAATGTTAAAAGACATTTTATCAGAACTTGGGTTTTTAGATGGTAAAATGTAGCATTTCAGTGTTCTTGGTTTGGTTTTTGCGTTTCCTTGATTCTTTTATTTTAAATTAATGTTTTGGGCTTACATTTTCAATATAAAGAGTATTTCTGGCTATTAATAGCGGTTGTTATCCTGGTTTCACTTTTTTTAAGTTTATTTTACTGGAAAAAAAGAGTTACAAAACGCATTGGTGATAAAAAATTGGTAAAAGCTCTTACCGCAGATTATTCTTCTAAAAAATTTCTGTTAAAATTTGTTTTCCTCGCAATTGCTTTTATACTAGGTGTTTTTGCAGTGATGAATCTTCGAAAAGCTGGCGAATCAGCAAATAACACCCGCAAAGGAATTGATATTGTCATTGCTTTGGATGTAAGCAAAAGTATGCTGGCAACAGACTTAGCACCCAACAGGTTGGAAAGGGCCAAACAATTTATTGGAAAACTGATGAGTGAGATGCCTGATGACCGGATTGCATTAGTACTATTTGCCGGAAAAGCATATTTGCAAATGCCATTGACGATCGATCATGGCGCAGCGCAACTGTTTGTATCATCGGCTTCGCCGGATGCAATTCCCCAACAAGGTACAGTAATCAGTGATGCATTAAATATGAGTACAAGGGCTTTTAATGCTAACGATAGAAAATTTAAATCAGTTGTATTGATTTCTGATGGAGAAGATCATGATGCGGATGCCGTGACAACGGCAAATGAATTGGCAGAGCAAGGTGTAATGATAAATACAGTGGGTATCGGTTCTGCTAACGGGGCAACGATTTCTGATCCGCTAACAGGTGAGAATAAAAGAGACAATGCCGGTAATATTGTTATTTCTAAATTAAATGAAAATGTGCTGAAGGAGATTGCAGGCAAAACAAATGGTGTATATGTGAAACTGGAAAGTAGCGATGAAGCTGTTACAAAATTGAAAGGGCAGCTTTCACAAATAGAACGAAAAGCATTTGGCGATATGTCGATGATGAATTTCAGAACTTTTTATTGTTGGTTTATTGGATTGATGCTTGTTATTTTAGTAGTGGAGAATTTTATCTCTGAAAAGAAAGTAATTGTGAAAGAAAAAGAAAGATTAAGAGCATGAACAAAATAGCGTTCATAATAACTGGATTTTTGTTCGGATTAAACACATCTGCTCAGGATGTGAATGAAATAATTAAAACAGGTAATGATTTTTACAAACAGCAGGAATATTTGAAAGCTGCAAACGAATACACAAAAGCATTGGAAGCTGAGCCTTCAAATGTTACAGCAAAATTTAATCATGCAAATGCTCTTTTCAAATTGGATAAAAAAGTAGATGCGGCTGTACTATATAATGATGTTGCTACTACGGCTACAGACAAATCGCTGCTTTCAAAAGCATGGTACAACAAAGGCGTTATACTTAGTAATCAAAAGAATCTGGAAGAAAGCATGGAGGCGTATAAAAATGCACTGCGAAATAATCCTGATGATAAAGAAGCAAGAGAAAATTTGCAGAAAGCTATGTTGGAACTAAAAAAGAAAGAACCTCCTAAAAAACAGGATGAGGATCAGAAAAAGAAGCAGAACCAACAAAAGAAACAGCAGCAATCCAAAATGAGTATGAAAGAAGCTGAACAACGTTTAAAACTTCTCCAGCAAAAAGAAAAAGAAGTACAACAAAGGGTTCAGAAGGATAAAGTAAAAGGCGGCGGCTCTCAGCCCAAAGATTGGTAAAGAATGAAATAATGTGGGAATATGCAGATGTGAAAATTAAATGGATGCATCTTAATGTAATTGCAGTAGTAAGTTGTTTAAATTTGCACATTAACTAATTTTCATATTTCCACATTTTCTATATGCAATTGTACTGCGAATCCATTACAGAATATAAACGACTGGCAACAAGAGAAGTAAAGATTGGTGATCTTTTACTGGGCAATTTTCATCCAATCCGGGTGCAAACGATGACGACTACAGATACGATGGACACTATTGCAACCGTAGAACAAAGTATTCGTTGTATTGAAGCTGGTTCAGAACTGGTTCGCATTACCGCTCCTTCTAAGAATGAAGCAGAGAATTTACTGAAAATAAAAAATGAATTGCATAAACGAGGTTACAATGTTCCTTTGGTAGCAGATATTCACTTTACCCCGAATGCAGCAGAGATAGCAGCGAGAATTGTTGAGAAAGTAAGAGTAAATCCAGGCAATTATGTCGACAAGAAAAAATTTGAGCAAATAGATTATACCGATGTAGAATACGCTGAAGAAATTGATCGCATCAGAGAACGGTTTACACCTTTGGTGAAAATCTGTAAGGAGTATGGAACCGCTATGCGCATTGGTACGAATCATGGTTCACTCAGCGATCGTATTATGAGCCGTTATGGTGATACGCCAATTGGTATGGTAGAAAGTGCAATGGAGTTTTTAAGAATTGCCAGGGCAGAAACTTATCACAATATTATTCTGAGCATGAAGAGCAGTAACCCGCAGGTGATGGTGCAGGCATACCGGTTGCTAATCAAAACTATGCAGGATGAATTTGGAGAAATTTATCCGCTGCATTTGGGTGTAACAGAAGCAGGTGATGGTGAAGACGGAAGAATTAAATCTGCAGTTGGTATTGGCACATTGCTGGAAGATGGTATTGGGGATACAATAAGAGTTTCATTGACAGAAGATCCGGAATTTGAAATACCGGTGTGTAAGGACTTGGTGAAACGTTACGGAAGTCGGAACTCCGTTCCGACAACGGTAAAACGGTACTCTGTTCCGTTAGATGAAGACCGGAAAAGAGTTCCGGTAACCTACGATCCCTTCAGTTATCAAAGAAGAGAAACATTTGCTGTTGATAATATTGGCGGTAAACAAGTGCCGGTAGTTGTGGCTGATCTGAGTAAGATTGAAAAAATAACGCAAACACATTTACAAAGTATTGGCTACACCTATAAAGAAGCAACGGATAAATGGACGATCAGTGATGCAGCAGCAGATTATGTTTTTACAGGCAATCAGTTATTGGATTTTGAACTACCCGGAACTTTAAAAGTGATTGTTTATCCTGCTGCATGGGCCGAAGCAAAAGATAAGTCAACCTATTTTCCAATCTACAGTGATAAAGAGTTTGTTGAAGCGACTACTACAAGTGACAGACTGAATTTTGTAATGATTGATTGTTTTAATGATGTTACATCAATTAATGATTTCACTTACCTGAATAAACTGGCAAGTAATAAGGCAGTTGTTATTTGCCTTAGTTCTACCAACAGCAATGCTATGCAATCTGTTCGCAGCATGTTTTCAGAAATGATGAACAG
>JBDSUW010000155.1:0-36563 GCA_039927535.1 Chitinophagaceae bacterium
TTGCAGATTATTGCAACTGGGTTAACAACCTTGCATTCAAAAGAATTAATTCAATTTCTGAAAGATTATTTTATAAAAGAACAAGTGGAGTTGATCGTAATCGGCTGGCCAACAAATTGGGACGATAGCAGCACTCATGCTACACCGCTGGTAGAAAAATGTATTAAAGAATTACAAAAGCACTTTCCGGCAATGCCGGTTAAAAAAGTGGATGAACGATATACATCCAAAATGGCGAAAGCGGCAATGCTCGAAATGGGCATGAAGAAAAAAGACCGTCGCAACAAAGCATTTGTTGATGAAATAGCTGCCACCATCATGTTACAGGAATATCTGCAAAAATTGTAACGTCCGAGAATAAGATTTACAAATAAAAAACCGCTATAAAATTGTAAATTTGCCCATAATTTATTGAAATCTCAAATCCCAAATCTGAAATTGTAATGATTCTTCCCATCGTAGCATACGGTAATCCTGTACTTAGAAAACTTGCTGCCCCAATTACCCCTGATTATCCACAATTGGAAAAATTACTGGAAGACATGTGGGAAACCATGTATGAAAGCAGTGGAGTAGGGCTGGCAGCACCACAGGTAAATAAACCAATCCGTTTATTTATTATTGACACTGCCCAGATGTTTGCCAATATGAATGAAGAAGAAAGAAAAGAATTTGATGATAACCCCGGCGATAAATTAGTTTTCATCAATGCTCAGGTTGACGAATTGGATGGTGATGAATGGGCTTATAACGAAGGATGTTTAAGTATTCCCAAGATCAGGGAAGATATTTTCAGGCAGGAGAATGTAACCATCACTTTTGATGATGAAAATTTTGAATCGCATACCAGAACGTTTACCGGTCTTACAGCAAGAGTAATTCTACATGAATACGATCATATTGAAGGAAAACTATTCATTGATTACATTTCATTACTCAAAAGAAAATTAATGAAAGGCAAACTGAATGATATTACAAAAGGGAAAGTTTCAGTTGATTATAAAATGACTTTTCCGGGTTAGTTTTAAATGAATAATAAAAATTGTACACTAACTTAATTGTGCATAAAATTATAAAAAAAACTTGCCCCACTCCGGTAGATATTCTAACTTGCCCTTAATTACAGGAATTTACATTCAACAGGTTAATCTCTCTTATTAGCAGCATCATTATCATTACAACAGCCTTTCATTAGTCTGCAACTTTATTTTGTAACCATAAACCCCAAGCTTATGAGTAAAAAAATTACTCTGTCCTGCCTTGCAGTCATGCTGGCGATTTCGTTCTGTAAAGCTCAGGTTCCTTCTCTTTCTCCATTTAACGGTGTTGTGCCTGCGGTATTTAATACTGCCGGTGGAACGTATGACAATGCGTTGTCGTATTACCGTTATGAGTGGAGTTTTGGCGAGATGGTGCTTGTACAGTCCTTTGCGCCACCGGACAGTTCTATCCTTGTCACACAAGGTGTATTACAACCTTGTACTGACAAACTCGGTATATCTCCTTTTACGGTGCTTTTCGAAAAAGGCGACTACAAACTATTCCCCAACCCCACAGCTGGTCCTTTCCAGGTCGATTTTTTTGTCAGAATGCCGGGCTTTATGAGCCTGCAACTGATTAACACAATGGGGCAGATACTGGAAAAAAGGAGCTATCATTACGATGGCTGCTGCCGAATCGAGTTGTTTGACCTTAGCCGTTATCCCAATGGAGTTTACTTCGTGGTGGCGGATTTAAAACCGGATAAAAACCGGCCAATAGATAACCGGGAAGTGATTCGCCATAGCGGACTAAAGGTGATCAAACTGGATCAGAAATAAAACCAAAATCAAAACTTTAAAAATAACCAAATGAAAAAAATCTTATTATTAATAGCCATGGTAATGCTGCTAGTTACCGAAGGCTTTAGCCAGGCACCGGGCATACTAAATTATCAAGGTGTTGCTCGCAATAGCGTAGGCAATGTGCTGGTCAATCAAAACATTACACTTCGATTGACGATAAGAAACCTGACAGCCGCCGGAGCTGTAGTATATCAGGAATCAAGAGCCGTAACTACCAATCCATTTGGATTGTTCAATGTACAGGTAGGCAGCCCCGGTGCTAGTGGTGTAACCGGTACCATTCCCGGTGTAAACTGGGAGGTAGGCGCCAAGTTTATTCAGGTAGAAATAGATCCTAACGGTGGGACAACATTTATAAATATCGGTACTGCTCAATTGGCATCGGTGCCGTATGCTTTAAATGCAGCAGGTGCATCACCAATAGGATCAGCCGGTGGCGATCTGACAGGCACTTTTCCCAATCCACAATTAAAACTACCCTTTATAAAAACACAATCCGATGCAGGCCCTCTGTTCAGCCTTACTAATAGCGGAGCCGGAAGTGCCTATACAGGTATTAATACAGGTACTGGCAACGCCGGTGTATTTCAAATAAATAATTCCACTAATCTCTTAGATGCATTAAATGTATCTACCAATGGCGGTGCCAGTAGTTGGGCCATCAGGGCTACCAGTACAGGGGCACAGGGAGCAGGTATATTTAATTATAATAATGCAGCAGGCTCAGCTACTTCCTTACGGGTACTGACCAATGGTAGTGGATTTGCAGCGAACATAACCAGCAGCAATGCAACACCTCTTGCTTTGCGTACACAGGGTGGTGTACAACTTACGGGTATAAATGAAGCGGTGAACAGAGTGCTTACTTCTGATGCTGCAGGTAATGCTACCTGGCAGCCTTTGGGATCAAGTGGTGGAGTTACGGGGACGGGTACACTGAATTTTTTACCTAAATGGACGCCGAATGGTACTAATTTGGGAAACTCACAACTATTTGATGATGGTACTAATGTTGGAATAGGTACTATCACTCCCTTTGGCAAATTCAATGTGAATTCTACCAATCAGTTTTTAGCAGCCAATTTCCAGGGAAATTCAACGGCAGGAACCTGGTTATCATTGGGGAATACGGATCCCGGCGGACGCTGGTTTAATATGGTTAGCACCGCTTCGGGCAATGGAGAAGGTCCGGGAAAACTTGTTTTTTTCCAAGGTGGAGGACCAAGTCTTGTGGCAGGTTCAATCATGACAATGGTTCATTCTAGTATGAATGTCGGGATTAATACAAACAACCCCTTAGATAAATTACATGTAAATTCCGGCAATAGTTTTGGTACTCAAACGCTGGAAGGGAGGGACGGAACTAACGCCGGTCCACACCTTCGTTTTCTTTCTGGAGGCGAATTTTCTTACATCGACTATATCCGCTCAGACTATACCGGTCCTGGTTTTACACACCGGCAGGGCTCTATGGAATTAAGAGGCGGTACCAGGTTGAATTTTTATCCCACAAGCCAGATACTCGGTGGAGACCTGGCTATGACGATTATCAGCAATGGTAACATTGGCATCAAGCAACTGACACCAACAGCGGCATTGGATATTAATGGTACTCTAAAATTAACAGATGGTTCACAAGGTGTAAATAAAGTATTGACCAGTGATGCTGCAGGTAATGCAAGTTGGCAACCAATCGGAGGTTCGGGTTCAGTTACAGGTTCTGGTACGTTGAATTTTATTCCTAAGTGGACACCGACAGGTACAAATCTTGGGAACTCACAGATTTTCGATAACGGGGTAACTGCTGCGATCGGAACTAATATCACCGCTAATAATACAAAACTGATTTTATATTCAGGGAATGAAGTAACAGAAGGATTTCCGGCTATGGTTTTCAGAAGTGCCTTTACTGGTCAAGCCGGTCCCGACGGAATTTACCTAGGATATACAAATACAACTTCTTCTCTTGCGTATTTAATAAACCGTGAAGCTGACGACCTCAGGATCGGAACGGGTTTCGACCTGAATCAACTCGTATTGAAACCAGGAGGCAATATCGGACTTAATACCATCAATCCTACAGCAGGTTTACATGTCATAGGCCAAAATACAAATCCATACCTCTACCAAGGGTTTTACCAATATAAAGTGGGGGTGTTGGCTGACAATAGTGCAGCAACAGCAACCAATGAGTATGCGGGCCTTATAGCAACCGCTTCTAATGGTCTGCTGGCAAACACTGGTCTTATTGCAACAACAAGTCAAAACACAGGAAATCCCGAACCACAATTTTACAGGGCGATATTAGGGGATAACTGGTTTAATAATTTGAATACGGTTTCAGAAGTACAGGGCGGAACTTTTAAAGCAAAAAATATCGGAACAGGAGATGTATTTGGAGTAAAAGTAGACACAAGAAATTTGAATGCCACTACAGAAAATTCAATTGTTGGAGTAAGAAGTATTCTTGAATCTGGCATTGTATCCGGTACAATCGGCCGGGC
Source organism: Chitinophagaceae bacterium (assembly GCA_039927535.1). Lineage (GTDB taxonomy): Bacteria > Bacteroidota > Bacteroidia > Chitinophagales > Chitinophagaceae > JJ008. The sequence goes on from JBDSUW010000155.1 coordinate 4,349, forward strand.
CGCCATTGCGAATTCTGCCGGATTTTTTTCCAGCAATGGAGGTGTAGGGGTGTATGGTATTGCGACACGGGGATATAACAATGATGTGATTGCTTCTCCTATTGCTATTGGTGTAAAAGGCGTCGCAAATTCTTCAACAACTGGGGTAGACAATAATATAGGAGTTTATGGCTTGGCAGGAAATGGAACTACCTACAATTTTGGAGTTGCCGGGGTTTTAGAAGGAACAGTAAGTTCTTTAAGTGCAGCAATTTCTGGTTACAATGCATCCGGAGACCCAACTGCCTATGCAGGATTATTTTACGGAAATGTATTAGTGAATGGCGATTTTTCTGCTACAGGCGCAAAACTTTTTTCTATTGATCATCCGCTCGATCCGGAAAATAAAAAGCTGCTTCATGCTGCAATAGAGAGTAATGAAGTATTAAATGTGTATAGCGGTAACATTACAACTGATGCGCAGGGATATGCAACAATTCAGTTACCTGATTATTTTGAAGCATTAAATAAAGACTTCCGTTACCAATTAACTGTAATTGGATCTTTTGCTCAGGCAATTATCAAGGAAAAGGTTTCTTTAAATCATTTTGTGATTCAAACTAATCAGCCATCCATTGAAGTAAGCTGGCAAATTACAGGAGTAAGAAACGACAAGCATATGCAAAAAAATAAATTTGTCGCCGAGGTTGTTAAAAATAAATTTGAAACCGGGAAATATTTGGATCCCGCTGCATGGGATCAGCCTTTAACCAAAGGGATACTCAATTCAGAAACAAACAAAGGAAAAGTTTCTGCAAAACCAATAAACAATAATGCCGATCTTGGTATCATTGAGAAGGAAGACGGAACATCTAATACTTCAAAGCAGGTTAAAAGTATCAGTCCGAATAAGCAATCTGTTGATAAAGTTGAGAAGGTAGAAGGGGGTGTACTGGGAACTTCAAATGATGAGAAGCAGCCTGTAAATAAGATTTCGACTGATAAGTCAAAAGAAAATAACAAAAAACCTGAAGAACTAAAAAAATAATGAAGTATAGATATTAAAGTGTTTTGACAGGTTAATTTAATAAATACCAAATTTGCAGGTATGAAGAAATTCATACCTGTTTTTTGTATTCTTTTCTTTCTGCAAGCCACCAGTCAGTAAGATTGCCTTGACAATGAGCGACTGACTAAAATGATAAACCTCTTTGCGGGTATTATCCATACAGCTTTGAATGTTCTCCACTCTTTTAACCAGGTTAAGGATGATACAACGTTTTATAAAGTTTTCCGCAATCTTCATACAATCGGCTATACCGCCAGTAATGATAGGTGATGCCTCGCTTTTATAATATGTGTTATGATTTCGGAGTGTACGATTTTGATTATCACATGGAAGTGGGAATGACAATTAAGTGAATACTTGGTGTTGAAACTATTGTGGGTATATTGATAATTGTGATGTGGTCTTGAGATAAGCGAAGAGGAATTTTTACATTTACATTATTCGACTTTCATAGAAAATTAATTTGCAGACCTCTGTTTACCATATTTTCTCCATTTTTCAATTACTTGTTCTATGTCTTCCGGCAATGGTGCTTCAAATAACATATCCTTTCCTGTTGTAGGATGCACAAATCCTAATGTTTTTGCATGAAGAGCCTGCCGCTGGCAAATTTTAAAACAATTATCGACAAATTGCTTGTACTTGGTATACACTGTACCTTTTACAATTTTATCGCCACCATAAAAATCATCATTGAATAATGGATGGCCGATAAATTTCATATGCACTCTTATCTGATGAGTTCTTCCAGTTTCCAACGCACATTGTACTAAGGTAACATAGCCGAATCGTTCCAGCACATTGTAATGGGTTGTGGCATCTTTACCATGCTCACCATCCGGATAGGCTTCAAATAATTTTCGGAAGCGTTGATTACGTCCCACATGGGCAACAATACTTCCTTCATCCTTTTCCACATCACCCCAAACCAGTGCCACATATTTTCTGCTAATGCTATGATCGAAGAATTGTTTGGCTAAGTGCCGCATAGCAATATCTGTCTTTGCCACTACCAATAATCCGCTGGTATTTTTATCGATTCGGTGCACCAGTCCAAATCTAGGCAACACATCATCCGTCAGTTCAGGATTTTGTTGCTGTAAATAATAAGCTATACCATTTAATAAAGTGCCGTTATGATTACCACTACCCGGATGCACCACCATGCCTGCTGGTTTGTTGATGATCATCAGGTCCTTGTCTTCATACACAATGTTAAGCTCCATTTTCTCCGGCACCAGATCGGTTTGCTCAGGGCTCATATCTGAATAAATCACTATCGAATCAAGCGGCTTTATTTTATAATTAGACTTTACCTCTTTCCCATTTACCTGCACCATGCCCATGGTAATGGCCCGTTGCAATTTATTCCTCGTGGCGTTTTCAATCCGCTGCATAAGGAATTTGTCAATTCTCAGCGCATCTTGTCCTTTATCTATAATGATGGCAAACCTTTCAAAAAGTTCGTCATTACTTTCTGTAGTTTCGAGATCATTATTTTTCAACTCTTCGGTCATAGTTGGGCAAAGGTAATGGATGAAGTTTTGTTGGTAAATTTGCTTTTCAAATGGAAAAACAATCAGTCATATTCAGGGATCTGGAAAAAATGGAATATCAGACAGCCTGGGATTACCAGGAAAAATTATTGAAGGAAAATGTAAGGAAGAAGTCTGAAGTCGGAGTTGTGAAATCAGAAGAAGATAATGCAGAGGCCGGAACAAAGCATTATCTGTTATTTGTCGAACATCCGCCTGTGTATACGTTGGGAAAGAGTGGAAATAAGGATAATGTCTTATTGGATGAAAACGAATTAAAAGAAATGAACATTCAATTCTTTAGTACGAATAGGGGAGGAGATATCACTTTTCATGGTAACGACCAGATTGTAGGCTACCCGATTTTGGATCTTGAGAAATTCTATACAGATATTAGCCGCTACTTACGTAACCTCGAAGAAGTCATTATTCTTACGTTAAAGGAATATGGAATTAAAGGCGAACGATCTGCCGGTGAAACAGGTGTGTGGATAGACACCACAATTTCCGGGAAGGAAAGAAAAATATGTGCAATTGGTGTTCGCTGTAGCCGCTGGATCACCATGCATGGTTTTGCATTTAATGTAAATACAGACCTTTCTTATTTTAACCATATCATTCCTTGCGGCATTGTAAATAAGCAGGTAACATCTCTTGAAAAAGAGTTAGGCTACAAAGCTGAAATGGCTGAAGTAAAAGAAAAAGTGAAGTGTAATTTTGAAAAAGTATTTGAAGCAAACTTGGTATCAGAAGTCCTTCTCTAAATAGAATTTGTGTTTTTCTATCAGTTTTCCATCTTCTGATAATTCAAAGGTAAACCATCCAGCATGAAAGAAGTTGGCTTTGTCTATCTTAAAATTTTTCTCTTTAATATCTTTCAGTTCGAATAAAAATTCTCCTTCTTCATCAAAGAATTTAATGGAATATTTTTTGGGCTTCTCCTCATCAGGAAGATTGATGTTCACATTTCCGTCTCTGTAGGTATATACATGTAGTGATGGAATAAATCCAGGAGGTTGGTTTTTTGGATAAATGGAATTCGGCTTTCCATCAGGATCTGAACCCGGAAAACCTCCGGGATACATGGTATTAAAAAGACCATTAGTAGTATCTTTTACGGGCTTTTTTGTATTGCTGAACTGGTACATTCCCCTTTCCTGCTGAATATACAAACGGTAAAACATATGATCGTTGGTGGCAGTCATATCAACAAAACCATTCTGTGGCAAATCAGGATCAAGAACAGTAAGTATTGTTTTAAAACCACTCAGGCTGTCAAAGGAACGTTGAATACTGATTTGTTTTACATCGGCCAACGTATTCGTCCAACTCACAATAATGCGGTTATTGCCTACATTATTTAAAGAGAATTTTGGCAGTGTATCCTGTGCATATAATTTGCAAGCTGTAAAAGATGAAAAGATTAAAAGTAGAAAGATTAGTTTTTTCATATTCATAAAACGAAATAAGAATTGCCTGCCTGTCGGCATACAGGGATTTGATTGTCAGATATTATCAAAGATAGGATAGCAGCACTAATTTTTTAAAAAATTAACGTTCTTTTACTCAAAGATGCATTGCCTTGCAATCCGCCGCTGTGTATGAGTAGTAAATTACTGCCTTTAGCAAAGTAGTTTTTCTTTATCATATCGAGAATGGCGTAGCAAAGTTTTCCAGTGTATACAAAATCAGTTGGAATTGATGTTTGATTAAAGAACTCATTCATGAATTCAAGCAACGCTGGTTTGTGTTTGGCATATCCACCAAAATGATAATCATGATTTACTGTCAGATTTTTTGTTGGCTTGTCAGCAATCTCTTTTATTGACTTCTCTATTTCGAGATAATTCTTCAGCACACTGATAGCAATTATTTGTTGTATTTCAGAAATCCTACCAAGCAAACCTGCTGCCATTGTGCCTGTTCCTGCTGCGCAGCAAATATGTGTGTAGTCTGCAATAATACAATGGTCAAGAATAGTTGATGCACCTACGGCACCTTTGTTCCCAAAACCCCCTTCGGCTATTTTATAATAATCGGTTTTGTCTAATGCTGATGGAACTTTTTTTTGTTGGTAATCATTTCGATTAATGAAAAAAAGTTTCATACCCAGCTCTTTTGCCTCAAATAATGTTGAAGATATGTTTTCTGGTTCTTCACCTCTTATAATTCCAATACTATTAAGTTGATTGATATTGCAAACTGCTGCCGTTGCAAGAATATGGTTCGACCATGCACCACCAAATGTTAGAATATTTTTTTTGTTTTGTTGGGTAGCTTCTTCAATATAATAGCTCAATTTAAACCATTTGTTTCCCGAAACAAGAGGATGAATTTTGTCAAGTCGTAATACATCAATGCTTACTTTTTTTTTCGTAAGCAATTGAATAGAAAGGTTATCAATTGTAATATTTTCAATATTGATGGCTTGCATATAAAAAGCTGGTAAGTCTGCACGAAATTAGTTTAAATTTGCACCCAATATAAAATGCAGAACATTCTCTAATTAAATAAGTTTATGAAATGAGCTATAAAAATTGCTGGTCATTTAGATGAACAAGTGATGAAATTTTTATAGTGAATAACATGCGACAAATCTCAAAAACAAAAATATACACATGAAACCTACATTAGTGATTTTGGCAGCTGGCATGGCTTCTCGATATGGAAGTATGAAACAGGTGGAAGGATTTGGTCCCAGTGGAGAAACAATTATGGACTATTCCATTTTTGATGCCATCCGTGCGGGTTTTGGAAAAGTTGTTTTCATAATTCGTAAAGAATACGTAGAAAATTTTAAATCAGTTTTTGAACCAAAGCTGAAGAACAGAATTGCAACGGAATATGTTTTCCAGGAATTAGATTCTTATGCTGAAGAATTTGAAAGAAGTCCTGAAAGAACAAAACCATGGGGAACAGCACATGCAGTTTTATGCGCAGCGGAAGTGGTAAAAGAACCTTTCGCTGTAATAAATGCCGATGATTTTTATGGCAGTAATGCTTTTTATAACGCTGCTACTTTTTTAAATGTTGGTTGCAATGAAAACAATTATGCCATCGTTGGTTATGACTTGTTGAAGACCTTGTCAGCACATGGAACAGTAAACCGTGGAGTTTGTAGTTTAGATAGCAGTGGGAATTTATTCTCTGTTACTGAACGTATAAATATTGCAAAGAATGGAGATATTATAACTTGCGAAGATGGTCTGGAGCCATCTGTACTTTTTGAAAATACCAGAGTATCTATGAATTTTTGGTGTTTTCATCCTTCCTTTTTTAGTTATACAAAAGACTTGTTTGATAAATTCTTAAAGGAAGAGGGCACTGAACTTAAATCAGAATTTTTTATACCTATCGTTGCGGATCAGTTTATAAAAAACGGCGGCACTATTGAGGTTATACCTACGACTTCATTATGGTTTGGAGTAACGTATAAGGAAGATGCTCCCTTTGTAAAAGAATCATTAGATAAACTAATTACTAACGGCGAATATCCATCAGGCCTTTGGAAATAATATTGTCGTAAAAAAAAGCTATGTGCTTATGTATGCGGATAGCTTTTTTAATATTTGAATGTTATATTTAATCGCCTTTTACCATAAATACAAATTCCTGAATTTTTTTCACTTGTTGCACTTTGCCCAAACCTGCAACAGAAGATTTAGAGGAGAGTTTGATGTTTTTATATAAAGAATTAGTTTTTAACTCTTCCAATGCCTTATAGATATATTTTGATTGTACTGCAAAAACAGCACTCTCTGCATTTGTTTTCTTTGCGCTTAGAACACCAATCACTTCACCACTGTTATTAAAAACGGGGCCACCACTGTTACCTGGATCTGCGGGCACAGCAATCTGACAACTCAGTGTGTCGCCATTGTTTCCTGTTTTGGCACTCATATAACCTTCACCGTACACAATTTCGTCTCTTGGATACCCTAATGTAAAGATCGGCTCCGCAACCTCGGCAGTGGTTTTACTTATGCCATATGGTAATGCAGAAAATGGTTTGAACTTATCATCGTCAATTTTAATGATTGCAACATCTCTGTTTATATCCAGTTTCAATACAATTGCATTGAACTTATCTCCTTTTTCATTAAACACACTGATGTTTCTTGAATTCTTTACTACGTGGGCATTGGTAATCATTAAGCCCTTGGTATCAAGAAAAAAACCTGTGCCAACTGTTTTGTATGATATGGCAGGTTCTATCGTCTTTTCACTTTTTACCATAGCCAAATCATTTTCCAGCCGGTCTGTTTTTGTTTTTGTAGCATCAACTTTCCTGCTTAGCTCCAGATAATCTGCAGTAGAAGCAGGTTTAGGAGAAACTGTCCAGACCAATGCGCTTACACTAATAGTAGTAACACCTGCAATAACAGCAGCAATAGCAGCCACTCTCTTATATCTTTTAAAGAGATAAATGACTTTCGCCTTCCCTCTCAATCTTGTGGAATTAATTTTTCCTTGTTCTGTTAATTGGGTATGTACATCATTTAAAGAAGAACGGAATTTTTTCCATTCGCCAAAGCGGTTCATTTGCTGTAAGAACAAAGTATGCTCCACTACTAATTGGTCGATCTCTGCATTGGTTTTACGAAGATTTTCAAACTGCACTCTTTCGTCAGGATTCATTTCTCCTTTGATGTATCGTTCAACAGCTTCTAAAATTTTAGTATCCTCCATCTCCATCTCCGTTTTTATAATCAGTAAAAAATATTTTTTTCAGTCTCATTAAACATTTGTACTTCTGGTTTTTTGCATTATCAGCATTAGTATAACCAAAATTTGCTGCAATTGCCTGCATATTCTGTTTTTGTAAATAATATGCTTCTAAAAGGCTTTTGCAAGGTTCTCCCAGATTGATCAGCGCCTTTTCCATTATTTCAAATTCAACATTTATTCTCTCATGCTGCTCAATCTCATTTTCTACTGGAACCAGTTCTTCCAAATTATCGCTCGTGGAAGAAAACCTGTTTTGTTGTTGTAATCGCTTAAGCCACAATCTTCTTGCTACAGAATAAACAAAGGTTTTTATCTGACAATGCAACTCAAAATTTCCCGATCTTACCTTTTCGTAAAGTACGATCATAGTTTCCTGAAAAATATCTTTCGCATCATCCGAAGAACCGTTGTTGTTGATTATCAGGGACTGAACCATATTGAAATTCTCCTGATATATTGTTTCAACAGCCTTTTTATCGCTGATAGCTAATCCTTTTAAAAGTGCATTCTCGTCTTGCTGGTCTTTCACATTCCATTATTTAATACAGAAAATTAAAAATAGTAACCCTGTCCGACTATTAAAAATAAATAAATAGTGGCCAGGCGAACTTTTAGGAGCTCAAGAAATTAATTATTAACAAAAAAGCTGATTTTCATGGGTCCAGAAAAATAATTAATAATCCCTGGGTTACCTTTTCCCGATTTGAGTATAAACAGCGAAATATTTCAAACAATCCAAAAATTACAACAAAATGAAGAAGTTTTTTGCAATTGCAGTTATCGCTATCGCTTTCGTAGCTTGTAACAACGACTCTGAAACAAAAGAAACAACTAAAGACACAACTGTAGAAATTCCAGTAACACCTGTTCCTGATACTACTAATAACATGATGGACACTACTATCACTGTTATTAAGGATACTACTACAAAAATGTAATATTTAAGGCAAGCAAGCTTAAAGGCCTTCCCTCAAGGAAGGTCTTTTTTTTTCATCATAGATGGCAAAATTCATTCGCTTTTACTCTTAATTAAGGCTACCTTTGCCGCCTTATCAAATTTTTTATCAGTGTCCACATTTGAATCATTAGGTATTGAAGAAGGTTTACTTCAATCGATTAAAGTATTAGGATTTACAGAACCAACACCCATTCAGGAAAAAGCAATACCTGTTTTATTGCAAGGAACAAAAGATTTTATTGGCTTAGCTCAAACAGGTACGGGGAAAACAGCAGCCTTCGGATTGCCACTTTTACAATTAATAAATAAAGAAGATCGTTTCCCGCAAGCTCTGATCGTTTGCCCGACAAGAGAGTTGTGTTTGCAGATAACCAACGATCTGGCAACTTTTAAAAACAAAAAAGACAATATTTCAGTTACCGCCGTTTATGGGGGTACTTCTATATCTATGCAGATCCGGGACCTGAGAAAAGGTACACATGTGGTTGTGGCAACGCCAGGCCGTTTAATTGATCTGATTGAAAGGAAAGCAATCAATCTTGAACAAATTCATTATGTGGTTTTGGATGAGGCAGATGAAATGCTAAATATGGGTTTCAAGGAAGATATTGAGTTTATACTGAAGAATACACCTAATCGCCAAAGTATATGGCTATTCAGCGCTACAATGCCTGCAGGAATTCGCCAGGTAAGTAAGCGGTATATGGATAAACCGTTTGAAATTACAATTGGCAAAACAAATGCAGGTGCAGCTCTTATCGATCATCAATACTACGCTACACAGCATCATAACAGATATGAGGTATTAAAAAGAATCATTGACTTTAATCCGGGCATTTATGGAATTGTGTTTGCCCGTACAAAGGCAGATACACAGGATATAGCAGAACGATTAACAAGAGAAGGATATGATATTGATGCTATACATGGCGACCTGACGCAGCAACAGAGAGATAAAGTGATGGGTCTCTTCAGAGATAAGAGTATTCAATTATTAATTGCCACCGATGTAGCAGCAAGAGGAATTGACGTTACTGGTATTACCCATGTAATCAATTATGAGCTACCGGATGATGTGGAAGTTTACACACATAGAAGTGGACGTACCGGAAGAGCTGGCAAAAGTGGTGTTTCTGTTTCTATTGTTACTCCAAAGGAAACGTATCGTCTTCGCCAGATAGAAAGAATGATTAATAACAAGGCACATAGAATGGATATACCTACCGGTAAAGATGTTTGCCGGAAACAGTTTTTCCATTTTATTGATAAAATGTTGCAGGCAGACATAAGTCATGGAGAATATGAGGCTTACTTGCCAACGTTAAAAGAAAAATTTGCTGAAGTAGATAAAGAAGAAATTCTACAAAGAGTAGCAGCACTGGAGTTTGATCGTTTTCTGAAATATTATGAGAATGCTGCTGACCTGAATATAAGAGGTGATGATAGAAGAAGTGAAAAAAGAGGAGAGAGATCAGAAAGACCATCCTCACCAAGAGACAGGGATACAAAAGGAAGACAATTCAGTGGAGGTAGTGGATACCAACGACTGTTTGTAAATCTTGGTACAAAAGATGGATTTTACAAAGCAAGTTTCCTTCAGTTTATTTTGGATATGAGTGAACTTAAAAAAGAAGTGCTTGGTCGTATTGATATGAAAGAAATGACGAGTTGGATCGAGATTGAGGCATCTGCCGGAAGTAAAATGATAAAAGCAATAGACGGAAAAAACTACCGGGGCCGAAAAATCAGAATGAATGATGCTGAATCCGGTGGTGGTCGTGGAAAATAATTTATAAAAAGATTTGAATTACTGAACAAGAAAACTATATTTGTTAATATGACAGCAACAAAGACATATTTTGGTTTTTATTTTTTCTACTTCTTTTTTAGTAAGAAGCCGGGAATGCTTTTGTTGAAAACAAATTAAGAACAACTAAAAATCAACATAAAAAGTCCCGGTCACAACAGACCGGGATTTTTGTTTGCCCCCAACCCACTAAAGGGGAGTTAGAAAGCGAAATAAAATAAAATTAAGATGAGCTATGGTACGCAGTAATGAAAATTTGAAAAGCGAGGAAAGTGTGAACGCTAAAACCCCCTTTAGGGGGCTTGGGGGCATCGCAATACAGGGTTATGAAGGCTCTTTTCACCAGGTGGCGGCTCAGTTATTTTTTGGAAAAAATGTTGAAGTTATTACCTGTGATACTTTTAGAGAAGTAATGAAAATTGCAGCTAATAAAAAAGAAAGTAATGGTGGCTTAATGGCAATTGAAAATTCCATTGCAGGAAGTATTCTTCCCAATTACAATCTTTTGCAGAAAAGCAATTTAAAAGTTGCCGGTGAGATATATCTGCACATTAGACAAAATCTTTTAGTTAATCCCGGTGTAAAGCTCGAAGACATACGGGAAGTGCATTCGCATACGATGGCATTGCAGCAATGTTATGATTACCTTGATAACTATAAATGGAAGTTGGTAGAAACAGATGATACAGCATTGAGTGCAAAACATGTTCATCAGCACAAAAGCAAACATATCGCAGCTATTGCAAGTAGGCTGGCAGCAGAACTTTACGATTTAGAAGTTATTGCACCGAATATTCATACGATAAAAAGTAACTATACAAGATTTTTGGTATTGCAGCGGGAAGATGTTCTGCAAGAAACTGAAGATGCAAATAAAGCATCTGTCAATTTTCAAACAAACCACACAAAAGGTAGTTTAGCAAAAGTGTTGACCAAAATTGCAGATGGTGGTATTAACTTAAGTAAGTTGCAAAGTTTCCCAATTCCGGGTAGTGATTTTAAATACAGCTTTCATGCAGATATGGAATTTGACTCACTGGATCAGTTCTATAAAGTAATGGAAAAAATAAAACCGTTAACGGATGCGGTAAGGATTTATGGCGTTTATAAAAGAGGAATTAGAAAATGAAAACAAGTAAAAGGCTAAAAGGTATCGGCGAATATTATTTTTCTCAAAAATTGAGAGAGATTGAAGAGTTGAATAAATCCGGCAAGGATATTATCAATCTCGGTATTGGCAGCCCTGATTTACCACCGCATCCGGATGTAATAAAAACTTTGCAAGAAGAAAGTACAAAACCAACTGTTCATGCTTATCAATCTTATAAAGGATCGCCGGTTTTAAGAAAAGCGATCAGTGATTGGTATAAGCAATGGTATGATGTTGAACTAAATTCTGATAGTGAAATTTTACCATTGATTGGTAGTAAAGAAGGAATCATGCATATCTGTATGACTTATCTTGACAAAGGCGACGAAGTGCTTGTGCCCAATCCAGGTTATCCAACATACAGAAGTGCTGTAAGGCTGGCGGGTGGGAAATGTGTGGAATATAAACTGAGTGAAAAAAATAATTATGAACCTGACTTTAATAAGCTGGAGAAAAAAGGTTTGAAGAAAGTAAAACTGATGTTTGTCAATTATCCGCAAATGCCAACCGGACAATTACCTTCTGAAAAACTATTTAAAAAGTTAGTTGCATTTGGAAAAAAGAATAAAATACTCATCATTCATGATAACCCGTATTCATTCATTCTGAATGAAAATCCGAAGAGTTTACTAAGTATTGAAGGTGCAAATGATTGTGTGATTGAATTAAACTCATTAAGTAAAAGCCATAACATGGCTGGCTGGAGAGTAGGAATGCTTTCTGGCGCAAAAGAAAGAATTGAAGAAGTGCTGCGATTTAAAAGTAATATGGACAGTGGCATGTTTTTGCCAATTCAATTAGCCGCTGCAAAAGCTCTATCATTAGGAAAAGAATGGTACGATGATGTAAATACAGTTTACAAAGCAAGAAGAGAAAAAGTATATGAGTTGTTGAGTTTAATTGGATGTGAGTATTCAAAAGACCAGGCTGGAATGTTTGTGTGGGCTGCTATACCAAAAAAATATAAAGACTGTTACGAATTAAGTGATGAAGTGTTATACAATTCAAATGTGTTTATTACACCCGGTGGAATATTCGGAACTGCGGGTGAAAAATATATAAGAGTGAGTTTGTGTGCGAAGGAAGAAAAAATTGAAGAAGCGATAAAAAGAATAAGGCTAAGAGGATAAAAGATAAGAAAGAGGAAATGAGAAAATACTCTTTGTCTCATTTTCCTCATTTAAACTCTTAGCTAAAAAATTAATAATATGGAACGCAAAAAAATAGCAATCGTAGGTGTCGGTTTAATTGGCGGTTCATTGGCCATTCAGTTGCATGAAAAGAAGCTTTCATCAAAACTGATTGGTGTGGATGCGAATGCAGAACATGCAAGGCAAGCTGTGGAACTGGAGTTGGTGGATGAAGTTACAAGCCTTGATAATGCTATTGAACAAAGCGATGTAATCATCCTTGCAATTCCTGTAGATAAACTGGTGGAACTATTGCCAAGTGTTATGGATAAAATTGAAAACCAGATTGTGTTGGATTTAGGCTCTACAAAATCTCATGCTATTGCAGCAATAAAAAATCATCCTAAAAGGGGAAGATATGTAGCTACGCATCCGATGTGGGGAACCGAGTACAGCGGTCCGAAGGCGGCAATGCGTGGCGCCTATGAAAACAAAGCAGTAATAATTTGTAATGCCGAAGAAAGCGATGTGGATGCATTGGCTTGGGTAAAATACATGTACAAAAAAATTGGGATGCATTTATTGGAAATGGAAGCAAAGGCACATGATCTTCATGCTGCGTATGTAAGTCATATTTCTCATATCACTTCATTTGCATTGGCGAATACAGTTTTGGAAAAAGAAAAAGAACAGCAAACAATTTTTGAATTGGCGTCTGCTGGTTTTGAAAGTACAGTTCGGTTGGCAAAAAGTAATCCTGCCATGTGGGTGCCGATATTTATGCAGAATAAAGAAAATGTGCTGGATGTTTTGAAAGAACATATTTCGCAATTAACAAGGTTTAAGGAAAGTATTGAAAAAGATGATAGTGAGTATTTATTAAGATTAATTGAAGAAGCGAATAAAATTAGGAAAATACTAAAGTAGATTATTCTTTAAAAGCTTCCCCTCCTTGGAGGGGCGAATTGAGGGAAATATTTTGCTATGAGAAACTGGGGTGGGTTGCTGAATAGCGAACCGAACACTAAATTGTGCGACGCAACGAAGATGACCAAAGAACCGAACCACGCCTGACCACAAAATAATTTTTGATTAGGTAGGCGGGCAGGGATGACAACATAAAAAATATTAAACACTGCTTCTTAATACCCCTTTAGGGGATAGGGGCTAAATTTGTAATTATGCAAGCAACAGAACAAACAACAGTATCCGTAAAAGACACATGGAACAAACGTCCGCTGATCATCAGTGGCCCTTGCAGTGCAGAAACGGAAGAACAAGTATTGGCAACAGCGCAACGCCTGGCTGCAACCGGGAAAATAAATATGCTGAGAGCAGGTATCTGGAAACCCAGAACCAAACCTGGTATGTTTGAAGGCGTAGGTGCAAAAGGTTTGCCGTGGATGCAGCAGGCTAAAAAAATTACCGGTATACCTACAACGGTAGAAGTGGCAACAGGCAAGCAGGTGCAAGATGCATTAACGTTTGATGTAGATGTATTGTGGATTGGTGCAAGAACAACGGTAAATCCGTTCAGTGTACAGGAAATTGCAGATGCACTGCGTGGTGTGGATGTGCCGGTACTAATAAAAAATCCTATTAATCCTGATCTTGAACTTTGGACAGGTGCGGTGGAAAGAATTGCAAGAGCCGGTGTAAAAGATATTGGGTTGATACATCGTGGCTTTAGTTCTTATGGTAATACGGAGTATCGCAATGCACCGATGTGGCATCTTGCCATTGAAATGAAATTGAAGCATCCTGATATGTTAATCGTCAACGACCCTTCGCATATCTGTGGTCGTAGGGATATTTTATTAGAGGTGATGCAGAAAGCTATTGATCTTGATTACGATGGGCTGATGATTGAAAGTCATATTGATCCGGACAATGCATGGAGCGATGCAAAGCAACAGGTAACACCAGAAGTATTGAACGAAATGCTGGATACAATCATCTGGAGAAAAGAAGATGTGAATTCAGAAGAGTATCATGCGGCGTTGGAAAAATTACGTCAGCAAATAAATCATTTAGATGATGAATTGATGCAGGTGTTGAGCCAGCGAATGAAAATTGCGGAAAAGATTGGTTCTTTTAAAAAGGAAAATAATATTACAATTTTACAAACCAATCGCTGGAACGAAATTATTGAAAGGGCAAGTGCAAAAGGGGAGAAGATCGGTTTGAGCAAAGAATTCATCTCCAAGTATTTTGATGCGGTGCATATGGAAAGTATCAATCATCAGAAGAAGATTTTGGATAGTTAAGATGAATGGTGAATAGTGAAAAGTGAATGGGGCCTTCCCCTTCTTAGAGGGGCGAATTGAATGAAATATTTTACTATGAGAAATTGGGGTGGGTTATTTGCCAAGCTTTAGTGCTACTATCATCAACTGTTGCGAACTTGTTCTGTTATTGGTTTCTTCCGGTGGAAGGAAACAATAATCACCCTTGTACTATAGTAATTCTATTGCGCATTATGTAATAGCAAAACAACTTTGCATCTTTTTTCTTAGCGTCTTAGCGTCTTTGCCTGAAATAAAACAAAATGACTAATAAACGAACATATAAATTCTCAAACGCATCAACAGATTTTTACCTGGCCAACGGTATCAGTCATCTTAAAAAGATAACAGACATTAAAGGCACGGTATTAATTACAGACGAGCATATTTACAACGCAAATACCAAACGGTTCAAAGGTTGGGATACAATCGTTTTAAAACCTGGAGAAGAATTTAAGATTCAGGAAACAGTTGATGCAGTTATTGAGCAAATGATTGCAATGGAAGCCGATCGGAAAACAACATTGGTTGGAGTTGGTGGCGGTGTTATAACGGATATTACCGGTTATGTTGCTTCAGTTTACATGCGGGGACTACGTTTTGGATTTATTCCAACTTCTGTATTAGCATTGGTAGATGCATCTATCGGTGGCAAGAATGGAATTGATGTTGGTGTATATAAAAATATGGTCGGAGTGATTCGTCAACCGGCATTTATTTTACATGATATGGTTTTTCTTAATTCTCTACCGCAGGTAGAGTGGGAAAATGGTTTTGCAGAAATCATCAAACATGCTTGTATAAAAGATGCGAAGATGTTTGCTGAATTGGAAAGGAATTCTTTAAAAATGTTTCAGGGAAGAAAGAAGTCAATCTGTGACTTGGTGCAGAAAAATGTGCTGCTGAAAACAAAAGTAGTGCAGAAGGATGAGTTTGAAAAAGGTGAAAGGCGATTATTGAATTTCGGGCATACATTGGGTCATGCATTGGAAAACCAATATGAGCTTTTACACGGACAAGCGATTGCTATCGGGATGACCTATGCTTGTCACATTTCTGAACAGCTAACTGGTTTCAAACAAACCGAAAAAGTGATCAGTGTTTTGGAGAAATACAATCTCCCTACTTATGCAGCTTTCGACAAGCAAAAGGTATTTGATGTGCTCAAGATGGATAAGAAAAGAGAAAAGAAGGAGATGAATTATGTGTTGCTGGAAAAAATTGGTAAAGGAGTAGTAAAATCAATTTCATTAAAGCAGTTGGAAAAAATAATTTCAGCTTTATAATGGAATATTTAGGCAAACATAGCGATAGAGAAGTTTATTGGTGGAATTTTTCTGTAAAGAATTTTGATGAGTTGCCCAAAGGCGATTGGGTGGGATTTTCAATCGAGGAAAAATTGCCAGAATACGACTTATTTGAAAAATTTGCAAGAGCATCAATAGCAAAAGGGATTTTAGAATTTAAAGCTTTTGGAAAAGAATCAACAAAGCTGGATGATTGGTTTGATGATGTAATTGTGCTTTTGAATGTAATGGATAATCAACCTGATGCTTTTGTTATGACCACCTGGAATGATAAAGAGTCGTTGGCAGATGCTTTTTGGCAATGTTTTCATGCAACAGCACTTCCGGATGAAGTAGTTAATGAGAATGTGAAAATCGTTTGTTTTCATATTAATGATATAGATAAGAGAGATGAACTTAAAAATTATTTGAAACTGTTTAATGAGGGCTGGTTGCCATCAGATGAAGAATAATATGAAAGTAACAATACAACCATCGAAATTAAATGGAGTAATCAGAGCTCCTGCATCCAAAAGTTCTATGCAAAGAGCTCTGGCTGCTGCTTTATTAAATAAGGGAGAGACTTCAATATACAACCCCGGACATTCAAATGATGATAAAGCAGCGTTGGACATTATTCAAAAATTAGGAGCGACAGTTGAATTCAGGGGCGATGATCTTTTGATCAACAGTGCCGGAGTTTCCTATAACCCCCTTTTAGGGGATGGGGGCATTAATTGTGGTGAAAGCGGATTAGGGATTAGAATGTTTACACCGCTTGTTGCATTAAGTGATAAAAAAATTACAATCAATGGCACAGGAAGTTTGCTTACAAGGCCAATGGATTTTTTTGATGAGATATTGCCGAAGTTGGGAGTAAAAGTAAAAACGAATGCAGGGAAATTGCCAATAGAAATTCAAGGACCTTTGCAACCTGCCAATATTGAAGTCGATGGTTCTTTAAGTTCTCAGTTTTTAACTGGACTACTATTAGCTTATTCTGCTGCTGGTGCAAAAGACGTTTCTATAAAAGTAAAAGACCTAAAAAGCAAACCATATGTTGATTTGACTTTAGATGTAATGAAACAGTTTGGGTTAAGAGTTCCTGAGAATAGAAACTATGAAGAATTTGTATTTTTTAATGACTATTCTCAAATTCCCCCTTCGGGGGGTGGGGGGGCTGTTCACTACACGGTAGAAGGTGATTGGAGTGGTGGAGCTTTTTTACTAGTAGCAGGTGCTATTGCTGGCCCAATTACAGTCAGAGGATTAGATTTAACTTCCACACAAGCCGACAAAGCAATTGTTGACGCATTAATGGCAGCGAACGCTGGAATAGCTATAGAAGCAAAAGGAATAAAAATTCATCCTGCTTTAATGACAGCTTTTTATTTTGATGCAACAGATTGTCCGGATTTGTTTCCGCCATTGGTTGCTTTGGCTGCTTATTGTAATGGTGAATCAACGATAAAAGGTGTAAGCCGCCTGGCTCATAAAGAAAGTAACAGAGCCATTACTTTGCAGGAAGAATTTGAAAAGATGGGAGTGGCAATTGATCTGAATGATGATATAATGATAGTACATGGAGGTAATGGTGTAAAAGGAGCAACAGTTCATTCAAGACATGATCATCGTATTGCCATGGCATGTGCTGTAGCAGCATTAAAAGCAGAAGGAGAAACAATTATTCAAGAGGCCCGGGCAATAAAAAAATCGTATCCTGATTTTTATGAACATATGAAGTATCTTGGAACTAAAATTCAAAAGATATGAAACGTTTAATCATCATTACAGCACTTTTTATTTCTTTTGTTTCATTTGCGCAGCAAAGAGATAGAAGTTTTGATGCATTTTGGCCATCTTTCAGGGCAGCCGTGCTGGCTTTCGATGTTCAGGCACTTGATCAGTTAGTATCTTATCCGTTAACTGTAAAGGGAACCATGGATTCTGATCCAGTTAAAAAAATAAACAGAGATAAAATTATCGCCACCCTCAAAATATATTTTTCAAAATATGCAATGATTGATGATGCTGACCTGACTGAAACAAACCTTGGGCAAATTAAAAGATATGTAAATCTTCCTCAATCAATTTACAAGCATTTTTCCCAGGCGGATGTGGTTATCAGTGTAGGCGACCTTGATTTCAAAAAAATAGGAGGTAAATGGAGGTTATCTATCATATACATTTCAAGTATAGATTAAATATTTATAAAAAAAGCTATGAATTCATTTGGCCACATATTTCGTATTTCAATCTTTGGCGAATCACATGGTGAATGTGTGGGAATAACTATTGACGGTTGTCCGGCAGGTTTGGCTTTGTCGCCAGAGGATCTATTGCCTGACCTGGAAAGAAGAAAAGGTGGGAAACAAAAGGGAACAACACCACGGAAGGAAGATGATTTTCCAATTTTTAAAAGCGGCATCTTCAATGGTAAGACAACGGGGTTTCCAATAACTATTTTATTTGAGAATAAAAATACCCGCAGTGAAGATTATTCAAAGCAAAGAAATATTCCAAGGCCTGGTCATGCAGATTGGGTGGCTCATCAGAAATTTGGTGGCAATGAAGATTATCGTGGCGGCGGACATTTTAGTGCAAGGTTAACGGCAGGAATTGTTGCAGCAGGTGCCATTGCAAAAATGCTTTTGGCTCTTGTGGAGACCTCACCCCAAACTCCTCTCCGGGGGAGAGGGGCTTACGGCGACTCCGTTAGTCCAGGTTACATTACAAATTTTCCTGACAACTGGAAATATTTATCTGTTTTTGCAAAACAGAATAGAAAAAATGCAACACCTGCTGAAGATAAGTTATGGCAGGAAGTCCGAAATAGAAAAATCAATGGATATAAGTTCAGACGGCAACATCCTATTAATGGATTTATTCCTGACTTTGTATGCCTTGAAAAAAAACTAATAATTGAAATAGACGGAGAATATCACAATGCAGAAGAGCAAAAAAAATATGATGAGCAACGTACAAAATGGCTCGAAGAAAGTAAATATTTAATGCTTCGTTTCACAAATAATGAAGTGATTGATAGTACAGAATCGGTAGTTGAGAAAATAGGAAAAGAACTTCTTACGGAGTCTGGCTCTGCCTCTCTTTTGGAGAGGGAGTTGGAGGGTGAGGTCGATGAAGGCATTTCAATCCACGCAAAAGTTATTGAAGTTGGTGGAGAAGCAGATATTGAAAAAGGATTACAAAAGGCAATTGATACAAAAGATTCTGTAGGCGGAATTATTGAGTGTCGTGTAAATGGATTACCTGTTGGTCTTGGCGAACCTTATTTTAATTCAATAGAATCTGTTTTATCACAAATTATTTTTTCTATACCTGCTGTTCGTGGGGTTGAATTCGGAACAGGTTTTGACGCCGCAAAAATGTTTGGCAGTGAGCACAATGACAGTATTCAAAATATGGATGGTAAAACAAAAACCAATCATGCCGGTGGAGTTGTAGGCGGAATTAGTAACGGAAATGAATTGGTTTTCCGGTTAGCAGTAAAACCAACATCATCCACACCTAAGGAGCAGAACAGTTTGAACTGGGATACAGAAAAGACAGAAGATTTTTCAATTAAAGGAAGACATGATCTTTGTGTGGCGCTAAGAGCACCTGTTATAGTAGAAGCTGTAACTGCTATTGTGTTAGCAGACTTTATGTTATTAGAACAAAAAATTAAAAGAATTTTATAATGCCTGTTTTTTATCATGTAACTACTGCGGCTGATTGGGAAGCTGCCAAACAAAAAGGAGAATATATTCATCCATCATTAGAAGCGGAGGGGTTTATACATTGTTCGCAGGAGCACCAGGTAGCTGGTGTTTTAGAAAGATACTTTGATGGTAAAACCGATCTGGTAAAACTGGTTATCGAATCAGATAAACTTACCAGCAAGTATGTATTTGACTGGTCAAAATCAACAGCAGATACATTTCCGCATGTATATGGCCCGATTAATGTTGATGCGGTGATTGAAGTGGTTGTTTTATAATTCCTTTTTCAGTTTACTAAATTCAATATCCAGTATTTCAAATTTTATAGCATCTGGCCAGCTATAATGCCACCATTCTTTTTCATAAGCCTTAAATCCGTATTCTACCATCACCGATTTTAAAAGCAACCTGTTTTGCAAAACATCCTCCGGGAGTTTTGTAAAATTATGATGAGCAGTATCTGAAAAGTTATCAAATCCTGTTCCCATATTCAGTTCATTATTATTTAATAAATTAATAAGCGTTAAGTCAACTGCAATGCCCCTGTTATGTCCGCTGCCATTTCTTGGATGAGCAACAAAATCCTCATCTTTTACCAATTCCCAGAATTTTACAGTAACAGAGTAAGGCCTGTACGCATCAAAAATTTTTAATCCAAGGCCTTTTGTTTTTAGTTCTTGTTGTACTTTTTTCAAAGCATTTGCCGCAGGCAAACGAAGAAAGGTGACTGCAGTATTTGCAGGGTACATCAACCGCTTCATAAAATTATTGGTACTGGCATAGCGGAAATCGTATTTAATACCTGGTATCAGGCTTTTCAATTCCACCATTCTTTTTGTTGAATCGGCTTTTAACTGTTCGTTGTAATTTTTTATTTTATCTGTAACAGGGGGTCGTTTATAGGAATCTTGCTGGGCAACCGTTTCAGTGCCTACTGATGTCAGAATGAGCATTAAAATCCAACAGAAGCGGAAAAAAATATTTATGTTGTTATGCATATCTGTAGGTAAACTTACTATAAAACCACGATAAGCACTTTTGCAACTAACTGAATTTATGACCATCAAAAAAGTAATCTACTCTTTTATTGCAGCTTTCTTTTTATGCATGTCTGCTTTTTGTTTCATGTTAAAACAAGGAGATAAAAACCGAACATTTTGCAAGCACTCCACTAGTGCTAAATGAAAAAACAAAATAATTAATCAGCAATACATTTGAGCAGAGATCATTGCACCTTTTTTTGTCTGATGATTCCTCTTTTGCATTTTTGCAAAAAGGATTTTCCGCATTTCTCTATGCCGAAAAAGAATATTCAACCAATTGGTGTAGTGAAGAAAATTGGTCAGCAAGCGGCGACTCATTGTATCAGTTTATTGAAAATGCACAATTGTATGTTCTGTTTCCCGAAGACTACCATGCAGATGCGATAAGATTGATCAGAAATAATTTTATTGCTGATAGTGTAGGAAAAACTGATAGAAATGATGCCGCCTTTTGGGCCAAAGCAGATATAATGATGACAGATGCATTTGTACAAATTGTAAAAGATATAAAAATTGGAAGGCTCCCCAATGACAGTGTATCATTAAGAAAAGATTCGGTGTTGTCCAATGAATTTTACCAACAACAGTTTAAATCAGTTTTTGCAAATGGCTTGATTGCTACAAATGAATCATTGGAGCCAAAACCACCAGAATATGCGTTATTAAAATCAGGAATTAAAAAATTTCTTGATAGTTCAAACTACAGAAAGTTTACAGTTATTCCATACCCTGAAAAAAATCGACAAAAATTTCAGGCGGCATTACAAAAACGATTGTACGAAGGCAGCTATATTAGTTTTGATAGTACTGCCACAGATTCCACACAACTATCAGATGCGATAAAGCAATTTCAAAAGAAAAAAGATATTGCTGTGGATGGCGTAGCTGGAGAGGGAACAATACAGATGCTGAATGTAAGTGACAGGGAAAAGTTTATTCGTATTGCCAGCAGCATGGATAAATACAAGTTGCTGCCCGAGAAAATGCCAGAAAAATATATCTCGGTTAACACTTCTGCCAATTATTTGCAGGTATTGAATGGAGATAAAGTTGACTAGTCATCAAAAGTAATTTGTGGCAAAGCCAAAACAAGAACGCCGTTATTAAACAGTGCCGTTTTAGTAATAATAACCTATCCTCAATGGGTGCCGCTGCCAAGTATCGTAGGCAAAGAAATTTTACCTGCTGTGAAAAAGAATTCCGGTTATCTTGCCCGTAAAGGATTTAGTTTACTAGATTCAAAAGGAAACGAAGTAGATCCTTATTCAGTGGATTGATCAAAATATTCAATGGGTATTCCATATCGGGCAGTGCAGGGCAATGGCGATGTAAATTCTTTAGGTATCATGAAATTTCATTTTGATAATAAATATTCTCTTTACTTGCATGACACAAATCAGCGGTATTTATTTGCCAATACAATGCGGTCGTTGAGTCATGGCTGCGTTGGGGTGCAAGAATGGCAAGAGTTGGCTTTTTATTTATTTCGAAATGATAGTAGTATGATTGGGGGAAATAATTTCACAAGAATAGATTCTGTTAAAGCATGGCTTGCAAGAAAACAAAAGCGAGATATTCCCATTAAGAACAAGATGCCCCTTTTCATACGAAATATTACCTGCGAAGGCCGAAACGGTGCTATCCTCTTTTATGATGATATTTATGAGGAAGATAAAATGATAAGAGAGAAATATTTTGCCACTAAATAGTTATAAATAATCAATTAGTCTTGAATAGCTGTAAAAATCCTGTAACAAACCAATTTCTTAATACTAAATAATTTATTTTAAGATATTGAACATTGCGTTACTTTTGTCCAGTTTTAAACTCAAACTATCTCTGTATGAAGAAGATATTATCTTTATTATTCGCCTTGTATTTGTTAGTGCCCTCTGGCTTTGCACAAGATGATGAAATTATGCCTAAATCTTTGGGAATAAGTTTCTTTCTAAATGACTTTGCCACAGCATCCCGTATTCGTTCTACATCGTTGTCTAAAGTCTTGCGAGACAAATCGGTTGCTAAATTTAAAGAAATGTCTCCTGGTTTGGCAATCAATTATTATAAAGGGATAAAAAAACACATGGATCTTGCTGCCTCCTTGGGGGGGTCTTTTGTTCGCTATCCAATGCCTGGAAAATTCTTCTCAAACGAAAATTTTTTATTGGAAGCTAATGCTGCAATAAATTTTAAATTGACTTCAGAAAAATATTGGTTTCAGCCATATATAACAGCCGGGATTGGCGGACATAAATACCTTGGCTATTATGGTGCATTTATGCCTATAGGGGCTGGAGTCAAAATAAATTTGTTTGATGAAGCTTATCTTATAGCGAAGTCTACATACCGAATTCCTATTACCACGGAAACGGCTAATTACCATTTTCAGCATAGCATAGGTGTTGCTGGAAGATTAACTAAGAAGAAAGAACCGGTTGTTATACCTCCGCCTCCGCCACCTCCTCCAGCTGATAGAGATGGTGATGGTATTATTGATTTGGAAGATAAATGCCCTGATGTAAAAGGATTAGCTAAATACCAGGGTTGCCCTGTGCCAGATACCGATAAAGATGGCATCAACGATGAAGAGGATAAATGCCCTTCTGTTGCCGGACTTGCCCGTTATCAAGGTTGCCCTGTACCGGATACAGATGGTGATGGTATCAATGACGAAGAAGATAAATGCCCGACCGTTGCCGGACTTGCCCGTTACCAAGGTTGTCCAGTTCCTGATACAGATGGCGATGGCATTAATGACGAAGAAGACAGATGTCCTAAATTAAAAGGAACTGCCGCCAATCAGGGTTGCCCTGAAATTAAGGTGGAGGATAAAATGAAAGTAGAAATAGCTGCTAAGAATATTTTGTTTGTAACTGGAAAATCAACGCTGCAATCCAAATCATTTAAAGGATTGAATGATGTTGTTGCTATCATGCAGGCAAATCCTGATATGTTGCTTGCTATTGACGGGCATACTGATTCTGACGGAAGCGAAGAAATGAATCAGAAATTAAGTGATGACCGTGCAGCCTCTGTAAAAACATACCTTGTTAGTAAAGGAATAGATGAAGCCAGAATTACTGCTACAGGGCATGGTGAATTGGAGCCAATTGCAACTAATAAAACTGCTGCAGGTAAGCAACAAAATCGCCGCTCTGAATTGACATTAAGTTATTATAAATAATAATAGATAATATTTAAAGTTGAAAATGTCCCGTCTCGTTTCAAACGAGACGGGACATTTTTTTTTGCTACACAATTCTTGAATATATTAACATGAATGTTTCGATTTCAATAGTTAAAATAGTCGATGTTTTCCCCTACCTTTGCGCCTCGAAAACCGAGAAGGTTTATTATTAATTTGATTTAAACAACTGAAAATAAAGCAGTCATGGCAGACTTAAAATTTCAAAGAAACTTTGGTATTGCGGCACATATTGATGCCGGTAAAACAACAACAACAGAACGTATCCTGCGCTACACCGGAATGATTCACCGTATTGGTGAAGTACACGATGGTGCAGCAACTACTGACTGGATGGAGCAGGAAAAAGAAAGAGGTATTACTATTACTTCTGCTGCAGTTAGCTGCCAATGGAATTTTCCTACAGATAAAGGGACAGCTACTCCCGATACAAAACCATACAATTTTAATATTATAGATACTCCCGGCCACGTTGACTTCACGGTAGAGGTAGAACGTTCAATGAGAGTATTGGATGGTCTTATTGCTTTGTTCTCAGCTGTTGATGGTGTGGAGCCTCAGTCTGAAACTGTATGGCGCCAGGCAAATCGTTATGGTGTTCCCCGTATTGGTTTTGTAAATAAAATGGACCGTGCCGGTGCTGACTTCCTGATGGTGGTTAAGCAGGTAAAAGATATGCTTGGATCTAAAGCAGTTCCTCTTCAGTTACCCATAGGTGCTGAAGATGATTTCATAGGTGTTGTTGACCTTATCAAAATGAAAGGCATTATCTGGCATATGGAAACAGAAGGAATGACTTTTGATGAGATTGAAATTCCGGCTGACATGTTAGAAGAATCAAAACAGTGGAGAGCTAATCTTGTAGAAGCAGTGGCAGAATATGATGACCAGTTAATGGAAAAATTCTTCGACAATCCGGATTCTATAACAGAAGATGAAATTCATGAGGCTGTTCGTAAAGCAACAGTTGACTTAAGCATTGTTCCAATGATGTGTGGTTCTTCTTTTAAAAATAAAGGAGTACAAACTGCACTAGATGGAGTTTGCCGTTACCTTCCTTCACCATTAGATATTCCTGATACCGTTGGTTTAGACCCAGAAACTGGAGAACAGATTTCCCGTAAGCCAGATGCGAAAGCTCCATTTGCTGCGTTGGCATTCAAGATCATGACTGACCCTTTTGTTGGTCGTCTTGCTTTCTTCCGTTGCTATTCTGGTCATTTGGATGCAGGGTCTTATGTATTAAATGTAAGAAGTGGTAAGAAAGAAAGAATCAGCCGGATCATGAAGATGTTTGCCAATAAACAAAATCCTATTGATTTTATTGAAGCAGGCGATATTGGAGCTGCAGTAGGATTCAAAGAAATTAAAACTGGTGATACCCTTTGTGATGAAAATCATCCGATCACTTTAGAAAATATGTTTATTCCTGAACCGGTTATAGCAGTTGCTATTGAACCAAAAACGCAGGTTGATGTTGATAAGATGGGGATGGCCATTTCCAAATTGGTTGAGGAAGATCCAACGCTACGTGTAAATACAGATGAAGAAACTGGGCAAACCATTCTTCGTGGAATGGGAGAACTTCACTTGGAGATTATTATCGATCGTATGCGTCGTGAATTTAAAGTAGAAGTAAACCAGGGTGCGCCGCAGGTAGCTTATAAAGAAGCATTTCAGGCAACAGTTACTCACCGTGAGACCTTGAAAAAGCAAACGGGTGGCCGTGGTAAATTTGCCGATATACAATTTGACTTGGGTCCTGTAGATGCAGAATGGAAAGCAGAAAATCCTGATAAGCATTACCAGTTTGTAAATGGTTTGTTTGGCGGTTCAATTCCTAAAGAATTTGTACCTGCAATTACAAAAGGGTTTGAGAATTCAATGACAACTGGAGTGTTAGCAAGCTATCCGGTAGATAATATGAAAATCCGTGTGTTTGATGGTAGTTTCCATGCTGTTGACTCTGATGCAATGTCTTTTGAATTATGTGCTAAGCAAGGTTTCCGTGAAGCTGCAAGAAAAGCAAAACCTGTTTTATTGGAGCCGATCATGAAAGTAGAAGTAATTACTCCTGCATTATATATGGGTGATGTTACTGGAGATCTTAACCGTCGTCGTGGTATGTTGGAAGGAATGGATACAAGAGCTGGAGCTGAAGTTATCAAAGCTAAAGTTCCACTGAGCGAAATGTTTGGTTATGTTACTCAACTTCGTTCATTGAGTTCTGGCCGTGCTTCTTCTACTATGGAGTTCTCTCATTATAACCCAGCGCCAACAAATATTGCAGAAGAAGTAATAGCAAAAATAAAAGGTAAAGTGAGTGCTTAAGATATTCAAAGCTTAATTATACTATCCCATGTCTTTTGTCATGGGATTTTTTATTACTTAACTGAAATCAATGCTTTCTCTCTCTTATGGCATTGTGTTTGCGCATAAAGCGTAAGGCTCCAACTCGTTTTTACGAATCCTTAGTAGCATTTAGCTAGTATGAAAAACAAAAGATTTAAAGTAAAGGACTCAAGGTTTGAGTCCTTTACTCATTCTAACATATTTGCTATAATTTGTCTTAATATAGAATAATCATTGAGTATTGAATATCAAACAAATAGGGTCTGAATGAATGATTAAAAAATAGTTTGTCCACAGACCTAAAAATATTCAATAACTATTTGGATGGAATAACTCTCACCCTTACCTTTGCACTCCCAAAAGAAAATTGGGATTTTACACATGTCGCAAAGAATCAGAATAAAATTACAGTCTTACGATCACAACTTGGTTGATAAATCAGCTGAAAAGATCGTTAAAACAGTACGCAGTACTGGCGCAGTAGTAACAGGACCAATTCCTTTACCTACTCGTCGTAAAATATTTACTGTGTTACGTTCACCCCACGTTAATAAGAAGAGCCGTGAGCAGTTCCAGTTAGCTACGCATAAGCGTTTGCTGGATATATACACGTCTAGTTCTAGAACAGTGGATGCTTTAAGTAAGTTAGATCTTCCAAGCGGTGTGGAAGTAGAGATCAAAGCGTAGTAGCCCCAAACCCCTAAAGGGGGCTTTGGATTAGTTCTTATAAACAAAATTTAAGTCAACTCTCAATCTCGTTTTGACGGGAGAAAAGAGCTCTGATAGAAACTCTCTCAACTCCCCTTTAGGGGTTGGGGGTATATAAAACAAGCCATTCAGGGTTTGTTTACTACCGGTACTTCCCCAGAAAGGAAAAGGTCGGTAGCAAACGGGGATTGAAAGCCAATGTGATGAGTCTATACACTCACCAGGGCATGTCCCAATAACCTTGCAGGCATAAATTGAACAACCATGAAAGGTATTATTGGGAAAAAAATTGGGATGACCAGCATCTTCGATCCTTCCGGCAAACAAACTGCCTGTACGATTATTGAAGCAGGCCCATGTGTTGTTACCCAGGTTAAAACAACCGAGTCTGACGGGTACAATGCTCTTTCGCTTTCTTTTGGCGACAAAAAAGAGAAGCACTCCACTAAAGCAGAAGTTAATCACTACGCAAAAGCGCAGACAGCTCCAAAGAAGTTTACAAAAGAATTTCGCAACTATTCCATAGAAAAAAATATTGGTGAAACAATTACTCTTGACATTTTCGCTGAAGGCGATAAAGTTGAAGTAGTTGGTACAACTAAAGGAAAAGGTTTCCAGGGTGTTGTTAAGCGTCATGGTTTCCATGGTGTGGGTCAGCAGTCTCACGGTCAGCATGATCGTCAGAGAGCTCCAGGTTCATTGGGTAACTCTTCAGATGCTGCAAGAGTTATGAAAGGAATGAAAATGGCCGGCCGTATGGGTAACGACCGTGTGAAAATGAAAGGATTAAATGTTGTAAAAATTTTCGCAGAAAAAAATTACATCCTGGTTAGTGGTTCTGTACCAGGACATAACGGTTCAATTGTTTTAATTCAGAAATAAGGTTAACGAAATTATGTTTCGTTTATAAATAAGAAATAAAATGCAAGTTCAAGTTTTAAATACAAAAGGGAAAGAAACCGGCAGATCGGTAGAATTACCTGAAGATATATTTGGTATTGAGCCGAACAATCATGTTATGTACTTAGCTGTTAAGCAGTATTTGGCTGCTCAACGTCAGGGAACGCATAAAGTGAAGACCCGTGCCGAAGTACAAGGTGCAAGCCGCAAACTTCACCGTCAAAAAGGTACTGGTGGTAGCCGTAAGGGTAATATCCGTAACCCATTATACAAGGGTGGTGGTACCATCTTCGGTCCAAAACCTCATGCTTATGATATTAAGTTGAACCGTAAGGTAAAAGATCTTGCTAAAATTTCTGCTCTTAGTTATAAAGCAAAAGACAATGCGATTTTTATTGTAGAAGACATTACAATGGATTCTCCAAAAACAAAAAACTTTCTGGATATTATGGGTAGTTTGAAAGTTGCTGATAAAAAAGCAATGTTCATCATGCCTGAGAATAACGAAAACGTTCAATTATCTATACGTAATGTGCCTTCTGTTTTAGGTGTTTTGCTGAGCGATATTAATACTTACGACATTATTAATTCTGAAGTATTGATTTTGACAGAGAGTGCTGCTAAGATTTTCACTGACGAAGAAAAAGCAGAAGCATAATTAAAAATATTTTAAAGAAAAAGAAATGAATGCGGAGCTTCCATTGCTCCAAAACAAATAAAAAATTAGCAATGAATCCTTCTGACGTATTAATAAAACCCATTTTGACTGAAAAGGCTAATGCACAGCAAGATGCTTTGCGTCGCTATACTTTCAAAGTGGCAAGAAAGTCAAACAAACTGGAGATTAAAAAAGCTATAGAAACTTTTTACGGTGTTACAGTTATAAGTGTTAATACTGCTGTTTCTCCGGCAAAAGATAGAAGCCGCTTTACTAAAGCTGGTATTTTGAAGGGCCGTAAGCCTGCTTACAAAAAAGCTTACGTAACAGTAGCTGAGGGTGAAACAATTGATTTGTATTCAAACATCTAAAACCTCCCTCAAACTCCCTCCAATGGAGGGATAAATTGTATGGCAATCAACCGCCGCGAAGTGTTGGAATATAAAATTTAGAATTTAAGAAGACATGGCATTAAGAAAATTTAAACCAGTTACAGCCGGAACTCGTTGGAGAATCGGAAACGCATATGCGGAAATAACTACTAATGTTCCTGAAAAGAGCTTAGTAGAAGCAAAACCAAGAACTGGTGGACGTACATCTACAGGTCGGATGGCAATGCGCTATATAGGTGGTGGACACAAGAAGAAGTATCGTATAATCGACTTCAAAAGAAATAAAGAAGGTGTAGCAACTGTTGAATCTATTCAATACGATCCAAATCGTACAGCATTTATTGCTTTAGTAGTTTATGGTGATGGTGAGAAGCGTTACATAATTGCTCCACAAGGATTAGTAGTGGGTGCTACAGTTGAAAGCGGATCAAACGTAGCTCCTGAAATTGGGAATACGTTGCCAATGAAGAATATGCCTTTAGGTACAAATATTCATAACATTGAGATGCAGCCTGGTCAGGGTGGTAAGTTAGCCCGCAGCGCAGGATCTTCTGCTCAGTTAACGAATAAAGAAGAGAAGTTCGCAATATTGAAAATGCCTTCTGGTGAGTTAAGAAAAGTATTGGTTAACTGTTGCGCAACTGTAGGTGTTGTAAGTAACAGTGATCATTTCTTGCAGAGCATGGGTAAAGCAGGTCGTAACAGATGGAAAGGTATCAAACCAAGAGTTCGAGGTGTAGCGATGAACCCGGTAGATCACCCAATGGGTGGTGGTGAAGGAAGAGCTTCTGGAGGCCAGCCTCGTTCTAGAAATGGTCAGTACTCAAGAGGTCTGAAAACAAGAACAAAAGGAAAAGGAAGCGATAAAATGATCATCCAGCGTAAAGACGGGAAAAAGCTTTCGAAATAATTTATTTAATAATACAACGACTTAAACATGGCTCGTTCGATTAAAAAAGGTCCTTATATAGCTTCTCATCTTGAAAACAAGGTGATGGCTATCAACGAGGGAAAAAATAAGAAGGGTGTAATTAAAACTTGGAGCCGTCGCTCTACAATTTCACCTGACTTTGTAGGACACACTTTTGCTGTTCACAATGGCAACAAGTTTATCCCGGTGTATGTAACTGAATTTATGGTAGGTCATAAATTAGGTGAATTCGCACCAACCCGTCATTTCAAAGGGCACTCTAAAAAAGAAGGTTAATAAAGAAATTAATAACAATGGAAGCAGTAGCTAAACTGAGAAATCATCCGACATCACCCCGTAAAATGCGGTTACTAGTTGACCTAATCCGTGGTATGAAAGTGGATAAAGCATTGGCAGAATTGGAGCACAACCCCAAAGACTCTGCCGTTCCTTTACGTAAGTTAGTACTTAGTGCTATCGACAACTGGAAGCAGAAGAATGAAGGTGGCGATGAAAGCCAATTAGTAGTAAAGACAATAATGGTTGATGGAGGTAGAACATTGAAACGTATGCGTCCTGCTCCCCAAGGCCGTGGTTACAGAGTTCGCAAACGCAGCAATCATGTAACAGTGATAGTTGATACAAAAGCGGATTCTCCAGCACCAAAAGGAAAAAGTGCAGTAAAAGAAGGGGCAAAAACAAATAAAATAACTACTAATAACGCATAAAAATGGGTCAAAAAGCAAATCCGATTGGTAACAGACTAGGTATCATCCGTGGATGGGAATCTAACTGGTACGCAGACAAAAAGAACTATGCTACAAGACTGATCGAAGATCATAAGATCAGAACTTACCTTACTGCCCGTATCAACAAGGGTGGCATCTCAAAAATAGTTATTGAGAGAACATTAGGAAAACTGATTGTAACGATTCACACATCTAAGCCTGGTATCATCATTGGTAAAGGCGGCGGTGAAGTAGATCGTATCAAAGAAGAATTAAAGAAGTTAACAGGTAAAGATGATGTACAGATCAACATTCTGGAAATCCGCAGGCCTGAGTTAGATGCGATGATCGTTGGAGATACAATTGCCCGTCAGATTGAAAATCGTATCAACTTCAAGAGAGCTACTAAAATGGCTATCGCTTCTTCACTTCGTATGGGTGCAGAAGGTATAAAAGTAAAATTGAGCGGACGTCTGGGTGGATCTGAGATTGCCCGTAGCGAAGAATTTAAACAAGGTCGTACGCCATTGCATACATTCCGTATGGATATCGATTATGCTAATGTGTTTGCACAAACAGTATATGGTAAAATCGGTATCAAAGTTTGGATCTGTAAAGGTGAAGTATTGGCAAAGAGAGATTTGAATCCGAATATTATTGCAGGTGGTAAGAATGATGGCCCAGGTGGTGATAGAAGAGAAAGAAGAGATGACCGTGGTGGCGATAGAAGAGATGATAGACGTGGCGGTGGCGGTGGTGATAGAAGAGGCGGCGGTGGTGGAAGAAGAAACTAATTGAAATAAAAACAAGAATCTAGTAACTAGAAATTATATACAATGTTACAACCGAAAAGAGCTAAACATAGGAAGATGCAGAAAGGTCGCATGAAAGGCGACGCTAAGAGAGGTACAACAATTGCTTTTGGTACTTTTGCTTTAAAAGCTTTAGACCAGCATTGGATTACTGATCGTCAGATTGAAGCTGCCCGTCAGGCATTGACCCGTGAAATGAAAAGAGAAGGTAATGTGTGGATTCGCATATTCCCTGATAAGCCCATCACTAAAAAGCCTGCAGAGGTGAGAATGGGTAAAGGTAAAGGTAGCTTGGAGTATTGGGCTGCTGTTGTAAAGCCAGGCCGTATTATTTTTGAAATAGATGGTGTTGATGAAAAAGTGGCCCGTGCATCTTTATCATTAGCTGCTGGTAAATTGCCTATCAAAACAAAATTTATGATACGCCGTGATTTAGTAACAGCGTAATAATTAATAAATCGAATAACAATGTCAAAAAAAACTGATTTTGTAAAAAGCATCCATGGGATGAATGAGCAGGATCTTAAAGCCAGGATTGAAGAAGATAAATTAAGGTTGAAGAAACTGGAATTTGCCCAGGCTATTTCTCCACTGGAGAATCCTATGGTAATCCGTGCTGTTCGCAGAGATATTGCACGATTGAGAACAGAATTGAAGTTAAAGCAAACACAAGCATAATAAAGCTAGTAAAATGGAAGCAAGAAATTTAAGAAAGACCAGGATAGGCGTTGTAACCAGCAACAAGATGACTAAAACTATCACCGTTGAGGTGGAGAGAAAAGTAAAGCATCCTATCTATGGTAAGTTCGTGAAGAAATCCACAAGATTCCATGCTCATGACGATAAGGATGAGTGTAG
>JBDSUW010000156.1:0-19430 GCA_039927535.1 Chitinophagaceae bacterium
CATTGGAGGTACTGTTTTGGTAGATGAGTTTTTGTCTTTTAATACTTCCGTAAAAACCATTTCTTCAATCACCCAGCTACCCGAAGCGTATTTAAAACCTTCAGCAGATTTTGGTGCATAAGCTATCTGATCCAAAGAATTTTGAACCAGCTTCATTTCATTCACTGCACTTTCGCTTAGGATCTGTACACCATTATATTTTCCCTTGTTCAACAACATCACCAAAAAATTCATATAGTCATCCGCAGTAGATTTAGCACCGCCGGATGGGTTCACTGGTCCGCCATTCACTTCTGCAAATGTTGTCTTGGTCATTCCCAATGGAGAAAAAAGTTTAGTACGTATCAGTATTTCAAATTTTTTCCGGCTTATCACTTCCAGCACACGGCCTGCAATGTTAAGTCCTATATTGCCGTACCAGAAATCATTTCCGGCATTTGCTCTTATGCTTTGTGCAGCAAATCCATTTACTTCTTCTTCCAGCGATTCCAGCTTTCTTCTCTTCAATAATTTTTTCAGCATTCCTTCTTCATCTTTAATGCCCGTCATGTGGCTCAGGCATTGGCGGATGGTGATATAGCCTTTAAAATATTTATCAAACTCCGGAATATATTTCACCACTTTATCATCAAGCGATAGCTTTCCTTCATCCACAAATTGCATTACCAATGCTGCAGTTAACCATTTACTGCAACTGGCTATAGGTGCTTGTGTCTTGCTGTTAAAGCCACCCATTTCTTTTTTGTAGAGTAAAGAATCTTTATCCCAAATCATCGCCACAAGGTTTTCGCCCAGTATTTTTTGTTTAGCTTCTATTTCTGTGTCTAAATTGCCCCAGTTGTATTGTGAGTAAACAGGCTGCAACAATAGCATGAAAATTGTAAATGATATGACTTTCATGCAGATAGATTTAACTTTATATGACATTGTTGCACTCCCAACCCTAATGAAGAAAGAATGAATGGTTTTTGCTGTTTGTTTACGACTTGTGTTTATCATGCGTTTAAAATAAATATTAAAATTTAACAATTAAAAAGTTGTCCCCCTTTAGGGGATAGGTGTATATGAATTTAGGAAACTTCACCATAAAAGCCGCCGAAGCATTTCAGCAGGCGCAGCAAATTGCCTTTAATGTGCAAAGTCCAAACATTGAGACTGAGCATATATTAAAAGCGTTGCTCGAGCAGCAGGATTCACCTATTGATTATTTATTAAAGAAAAATAATGTTACCGTTAATTTAGTTGATACCAAACTGGATGAACTAATTAGTAAACTACCCAAAGTATCAGGCGAACCTGCACAGCAGATCAGTCGGGAAGCTAACAGTGTTGTGTTAAGAGCAGGTGCTGCACTCAAGCAATTTAAAGATGAGTTTGTAACACCGGAGCATTTGTTGATGGCAATCGTACAAGGAAATGATTCCACAGCCAAACTGTTGAAAGATGCAGGGCTTACTGAAAAAGGATTAGTAACTGCCATCAACGAATTAAGAAAAGGGGATACAGTAACATCGCAAACACAGTCGCAGGAATACAATGCATTGAATAAATATGCAAAGAACCTAAATGAACTGGCAAGACAAGGTAAACTCGATCCTGTTATCGGCCGTGATGAAGAAATAAGAAGAACCTTACATATACTTTCCCGCAGAACAAAAAACAATCCAATACTTGTTGGCGAACCCGGCGTAGGAAAAACAGCCATTGCCGAAGGCATTGCACACCGTATTGTAAATGGTGATGTACCCGAGAATTTAAAAAGCAAGATCATCTATGCATTGGATATGGGCTTACTCATCGCTGGTGCAAAGTATAAAGGCGAGTTTGAAGAAAGATTAAAAGGCGTAGTGAAAGAAGTAGCTGGCAGCGATGGAGAAATTATTTTATTCATTGATGAGATACATACCCTTGTAGGTGCAGGTGGTGGCGAAGGAGCAATGGATGCGGCCAATATTTTAAAGCCAGCATTGGCTAAAGGAGATCTGAGAGCCGTTGGTGCAACTACACTCAACGAGTACCAGAAATTCTTTGAAAAAGATAAAGCATTAGAAAGACGTTTCCAAAGAGTGATGATTGATGAACCAAATATAGAAGATGCTATCTCTATTCTTCGTGGATTAAAGGAGCGGTACGAAACGCATCACCATGTACGCATAAAAGATGAAGCCATCATTGCAGCCGTGGAATTATCCAGTCGCTATATCACCGATCGTTTCTTACCTGATAAAGCAATTGATCTTATTGATGAAAGTGCAGCCAAGCTTCGCCTGGAAATGAATTCCATGCCCGAGGAGCTGGATACGCTGGAAAGACAAATCCGTCAACTCGAAATTGAAAAAGAAGCCATCAAGCGAGAGAATGATGAACCCAAGCTGAAAGAACTCAATACAGAAATAGCCAACCTGTCTGTAGCAAGAGATACGTACAAAGCTAAATGGACACAGGAAAAAGAACTCGTAGAAAAAGTACAGAATGCAAAAGCAGATATTGATCACCTGAAACAGGAAGCTGAAAAAGCAGAACGGGAAGGTGATTACGGAAAAGTGGCAGAGATTCGCTATGGTAAAATAAAAGATAAAGAGCAATTAATAGTTGATGTTACTAAAGAGATTGAGGATAGTGGCGAAAAACGTTTACTAAAAGAAGAAGTAGATGCAGAAGACATTGCTGAAAGTGTAGCAAAGTCAACCGGCATACCTGTTACTAAAATGTTGCAGAGCGATAAAGAAAAATTATTAAAGCTCGAAGAGCATTTGCATGAAAGGGTAGTAGGACAGAATGAAGCCATTACTGCTGTAGCAGATGCCATTCGTAGAAGCCGTGCAGGATTGCAAGATCCGAAAAAACCAATTGGTTCATTCATCTTCCTCGGTACCACCGGTGTAGGTAAAACAGAATTGGCAAAAGCATTGGCAGAATATCTTTTCGATGATGAAAGCATGATGACGAGGATAGACATGAGTGAGTACCAGGAAAAACATTCCGTAAGCAGACTTGTTGGTGCACCTCCCGGCTATGTAGGTTATGATGAAGGCGGACAGTTAACCGAATCAGTAAGAAGAAAACCATACAGTGTTGTGCTGCTCGATGAAATAGAAAAAGCACATCCCGATGTGTGGAATATATTATTGCAAGTGTTGGATGATGGAAGATTGACAGACAACAAAGGCCGTGTCGTTAATTTCAAAAACACTATCATCATCATGACAAGCAACATCGGCAGCCATTTGATACAAGATGCATTTGAAGATGTAAAAGAAGACAATGTAGACGAAGTAACCGCAAAAGCAAAAATCGATGTAATGCAATTGTTACGGCAAACCATCCGCCCCGAGTTTCTGAACCGTGTAGATGATATCATCATGTTCACACCGTTGCTCAAAAAAGAAATAAGAGGCATTGTAAGTATACAATTACAAAGTTTAAAAAACCTCGTAGCGCAGAGCGGCATACAATTACAGTTCAGCGAATATGCTCTTGACTTCCTCGCCGAGCAGGGTTTCGATCCGCAACTCGGAGCAAGGCCATTAAAGCGGCTCATTCAAAAAGAGATCGTCAACCAGCTATCAAAAAGGATATTGGCAGGAGATATTGATAAAACAATTCCGGTATTGGTGGATGTGTTTGATAATACCGTGGTGTTTAGAAACGAAGTGCCAGACCCGATAACTATCGGGTTAGAAAAGAATGGAAAGAAAAAATAAAAAAGGAAAACCATACTCAAAGCCCCGGCAATCGTTGGGGCTTTTTTGTATTGTCATTCCGACGTAGGAGGAATCTTGTACTATGTACTCAGCACCAGTGCTACTATCTTCGTCTGTTGTGTCGCACACTTCATCGTTCGGTTCGCTATTCAGCATTTTGTAGAAATCTTTCTATAATCTAAAACTGTATTACATTATAGGTATAAATTTCTGCTGATATCCAGTATTTACTTATACACGAAGTTGTGTATATTTATGAGTTGTGCTTCATGAAAAAATACCGACATAATGAAAGGAAAGTCAGATAAGCAAAACATATTTATCCTTTGCTGCACATTTTTGATTGTTGTAACAATCTCTTGCAGTAATCAAATTCAATCAATTAAGGAAGATCAGATAGTACAGGCTAAAAATAATACTCAATCCATTCTAAGTAAAATTGACGCCATAAGGTTGAAATACATAACAGGAGTTCGTTCAATTTTAGAGGATAGTAAAGGAAATATTTGGTTTGGTAGTTATAACGAAGGAGTTTGTTTGCTTCATGATGGGGAACTCCAATATTTCACAACAGAAAACGGATTAAGTGACAATCAGGTAAGGAATATTTATGAAGATAAGAATGGCATAATTTGGTTTGAATGTGGGAGAGGATTGAGTACTTATGATGGGAAAGAAATAACTACCTACAAAGAACGAAATTATAATTCAAAGAACGAGTGGAAATTAAATGACAGTGACCTTTGGTTTAAAGGGGATGAAACGGTGGACTACAACAAACTTGAAGAGAATCCAGGGGTGTATCAATATGACGGACAAAAGCTTTCCTATCGCACATTTCCTGTTAAACCAATATCTGGAAATAATTTTACATATTCAATTTCAACAGCTTTTGTCAAAGCCAAAAATGGAACCCTTTGGCTTGGAACCTACGGTGCGGTAATAGGATATAATGGCTCGGATTTTAAGGTAATAGACAACGAATATTTAGGATTCACTGAAAAAACAGGAAGTCTGCATATTAGGAGTATAATGGAAGATAGTAAAGGAAATCTTTGGATTGCTAATAATGGAATTGGTGTTTTGAAATATGATGGAAAAAAAATTATCAATTTCACAGCACAACAAAAATTGAAAAGGGAGGATGCCAAAGGCAATTCTCTTGAAAGAGTTTTCTCCATTGAAGAAGATACTGCAGGAAACATTTGGTTTGGGACTGTAGAGTTCGGTGTATGGAGATATGACGGTAATTCCGTGAAAAATTTCACCAAAGAAGATGGACTTGAGAGTAAACACATTTGGACTATATATAAAAGTAAACAAGGTGAATTGTGGTTTGGAGGAGCAAATCCAAGTGGCGTATATCGGTTCAATGGGAATTCTTTTGAAAGAAAATACTAAATTATTATTCCCGTTCTTCTGAGTTTTCCAATCAATATATGTAAAAAGTCAGCTTCACTGAGGTTATCTTTCCTTTAAATAAATGGTCAATAAAAATCAAAAACTATGAGATGCCTCGTTCCTCGGCATGACAAATACAAAACTATTCTTTCCTTCCGAATCTTCAACACTAAACCTTCGCAGGCGATCCCGAAATAATCGGGACAAGTTGTCTCGGCCAGCAGTAGTTAATAATAAAAAAATCTTGCTGCCGGACTCGTCGTCATTTAATAGGCTACAGTAAACCCTCCTGGAGTTTATTATTTGAAAATTTCTAAAAGAGGAAAACTCCCTGAGGGTTACTACACTGGATGAATAAAACAGAACAAATCAAAGATTGCAAAGAAAAATTATAGTGTTATTATAGCTGGCTAAAATCATTCACAAGATTGCTCTTCATTCGCAGGAGTACGACTTTTAGATAATAAGGCAATACACGGGAAGGTGTGACCTTAATATATTATTATGGTTAATAAGCAGTTTGTTTATTCATTGGCAGCTTTAAGCAGAAGATCTTCATTTTTTTCTTTTTTCTTATTCATTTGTGCTGAAGATTTGAGAATGTCAACTACAAAAAGCTTACTTGCTTTTTTTAGCTTGCCATTAAATTTTTTTTCACTCTTCTCTGGTTTAAATTTGGTTAAAACTGCTGATAACTTGCTGTAAATTAGCTTCCTAGCCTGTTTTTTTGACAATTTTGCAGGAGCTTGTGTTTGTATAATGTTCATGTATGTTAATAATTTAATAACACTAAGTTATTTTTAAATTAACAGATTCAATGTTAAGTTTTCAAATTTCCTAAAATATAATATTGAATCAATTATTTAGAATTATTCCCCTTTGTTGTTCTTCCACAAAAGCATTTATTCCCTCTCGAGTCTCCAACACTAGACCTTCTCAGACGATGTCTCAGCCAGC
Organism: Chitinophagaceae bacterium; assembly: GCA_039927535.1. Lineage (GTDB taxonomy): Bacteria > Bacteroidota > Bacteroidia > Chitinophagales > Chitinophagaceae > JJ008. The sequence goes on from JBDSUW010000156.1 coordinate 6,063, forward strand.
AGTAGTTATTAATAAAAGAATAAAAAAGCCTGACTTGCCGACATTATGATGGACTTAGCAACGGACCTATTTACATCGAAAACTTCTCGCATCAGCCTCTAATCAATTTAATTAAAAAATCAATGGAGAAAATAATGCCATTATTCTGGGAGTTTATTATCTGGGCATAATATTCACCTGCAGCATTTATTCTAATATTTTTTCCATTATAACCAAGAGAAAGAAATTTTGCACCCCAGATATCCCTTTTGCCTAAACCTTTCCAAAAGAACAGCTCTGCACCAACAGATAAGGTTGACAAATTATATAGGCCCGCCGACAGAGTGAAGTAAGTAGGATTTTTTGGATTGAAGTAGAGTGAATCAAAATCTTTTGCTTTACAAAACAGAAAACCTGCCTGCATTGCAACCGAAGCATCTTTCCGGCCAGTGCGGTTGGGATATAATTTTATAGGGTAGTCGTATCTTATCCCTGGCTGCACATAAACAGAATTAGGTTCTGTTATATAATATTTATTAGGCCCAAAAATGATATTTCCAGAAACTATCTTTATGCCTATAGCTAACTCATCTTCACGACCTGCTTCAATATTTTGTGCATTACAATATACTGTTAGCATCTGCAAGCCCAGAAGGATAAAAAATGTTTTTATTTTAAAAGGGAAAATTTTCATTGCAAGCAGCTGTAGTTGTTATCAGGTAATTTATTTTGACTATTAAGTTAATAACGTAGCTATAAGAGGTTTGGTATATCAAAATATTTTTCTTCCATCCAGGTCTCCATTATTAAAACTTCCCCAGGGAAGTCTTAGCCAGCAGTAGTTAATAATAAAGAATCTTGCGGCCGGACTCGCCGTGCTACGATTTATTTTTTGAATTTTCTCCGGGGGTTTTGCTTATGATGATAGACAGATGCGATAATTATGGTTTTGGCATTCTCATCAATTAAGTAAATAATAGAGTAAGGATATATTGCTAAAGATGTTTCCCTAAACTTTTTGTAGGTCTTTCTGTACCGTAATGGGTCCTTACAGATGACAACAATTTTTTGTTTTATTTCCTTTACCAGGTTGAGGGCTGCTGCTTCACTTCGTTCTGCATACCAGGTTACAGCATCTCTATATTCCAAAAAAGCGATTGGGTCATAGATATGCCGGTAACTCATTTCTTACGGCCTTTCTTTACTATCTCCTGAATCTGTTTATTTGCTTCTGTAGCTGTTACCATTTTTCCGCCGGATTTATAGTAAGCATATCGCCTGTCAAGCTCTTTTTTAAAGTCATCGTTATATTGAACTGTAGATTTTTCAATTTCATCCTCTACCATAACATAAAGGGCTTTTACTTTTTTATCATCAGCTACTTCAAGGTAGTTGTGCAGCTTATGCCGTATTGCACTTATTGACATGTCGTTTCTGTTTATTACAAATCTAAACTTTTTAAATGGAGTTTTAGCCTTTACAAGTCTTCCAATAAACGAATAAACCGCTGTTGTGTATAGTATAGATAGGCGGGCAGGCAAGAGAACAACAGCAGGTGCAGTAGGAAATCAGTTCTTCCCCACCGAGTCTTCAAAAATAAAATTATTGGGCGATCCCGAAATAATCGTGACAAGTTGTCTCGGCCGGCAGTAGTTGATAGTAAAAAAAATACAGCGGCCGGACCCGATAGCTATCGGGTCGCCATTATACAAAGGCTACAGTAAACCCTCCGGGAGTTTATTATTTGAAAATTTCTGAAAGAGGAAAACTCCCGGAGGGTTGCTACACCAATTTTTGCCTTTGTTGGACTTTTGTAAAACCCAACAAAGACCGTTTAATGGTTTATAAAAGCTTTAAGGAGCAAAGCCTAATTGTATTAGTTCAGTAGAGAACCGAAAGATGAAAAGTGCGCAACAGACGATGATAGTAGTACTTAGCTGGACTAAAAATCATTCACAAGACTGCTCTTCATTCGGAGGAGTAAGACTTTTAGATAATAAGGCAATACCGGGATGGTGTTGCCTTATTATATTTATAATGGTTAGTAAGCAGTTTGTTTATTCATTGGCAACTTTAAGCAACACTTTTTCATTTTTTTCTTTTTTCTTTTTCATCTGTGCTGAAGATTTGAGAATGTCAACCACAAAAAGTTTACTTGCTTTTTTTAGTTTGCTATTAAATTTTTTTTCACTCTTCCCTGTTTTAAATTCGGTTAAAACTGCTGATAATTTACTGTAAATTAGCTTCCTAGCCTCTTTTTTTGACAATTTTGCGGGAGCTTCTGTTTGTATATTGTTCATGTTCGTTAATAATTTAATAACACTAAGTTATTTTTAAATTAAAAGATTCAATGTTAAGTTTTAAAAAGGTAAAGTGCAAATAATTTACTTATACCACTTTATTTGCTGCAGGTATTTGCCACTCAGGCCTAATATAATGGCAAGTATAACCATGTGGATGCTTTTGCAGGTAATTTTGGTGGTCTTCTTCGGCATCCCAAAAATCACCTTCGGTAATTACTTCTGTAACAATTTTTCCAGGCCATTTGCCTGATGCATTCATTTCTTTTATCAATTGTTCTGCCGTATTCTTTTGTACTTCGCTGTTATAGAAAATTGCAGACCTGTAAGAACTGCCCACATCATTTCCCTGCTTATTTTTTGTAGAAGGATTATGGATTTGAAAAAAAAACTCCAGCAACTTACGGTAAGATAATTTTTCCGGGTCAAATGTAACAGCTATTGCTTCAGCATGTGAGCCATGATTCCGGTAGGTTGCATTTTTTACATCTCCGCCAGTATAGCCAACAACAGTTGATGTAACACCAGGAATTGCTCTTATTAATTCTTCCACTCCCCAGAAACATCCACCGGCTAATACTGCTTTTTCGTTTGACATAATTATTTATTTCTTTTTATAAATCAATTTTAAAGCCAATCTTTCCAAATGAAGATACGAAGGCCTAATTAATTTTGATAGTAAATGCTTTTCCAACAAAAATTTTTTCCAAGCAAGAAAGCGCCTGGCAACAATTAATTATAAAAAGAGGGCCGGATTCGATAGTTATCGGGTGCCGTCATTAGAAAGTTGAGGTAAATACTCCCGTATTTTATTTAATACAAATTTATCAAAGAGAATAAGTCCCGGCGGGTTGCTACATCAATTGTTCTTAATTTTAACTAATGGCAACGCCCAAAAAATACCGGATGGATAAAACAGCTTTCAAAATACAGACTTTTGAAGAAGCTGATGATCATTACGGTCCATGGGAAAATAAAACAACAGCAGAAAGACTGGATGCTGCTTTTTATCTAATCTGTATGGCTTTTAAAGTAAATCCAACTACCAAACTCGACAGAACAGTTTTTTCAAAACGTAAACATGGCTGATTATTTTAACGATGACTTCAGGGATTTTCTTAAAGCACTCAATAGTCAAAAGGTAGAATATATCCTTGTAGGTGGTGTTGCAGTAATTCTGAATGGTTATGTAAGAACAACTGCCGATATGGACGTATGGGTTAACAGAACAAAAGAAAATTACAGGAAGATTGTAAAGTCATTTAATGAGTTTGGAATGCCGGTGTTTGATATGACAGAGGAAAAATTTTTGAGTGATGAGTTCGATGTATGGATGTTTGGTGTGTCACCAATTAAAATTGATTTGATGACCGCTGTGAAGGGTTTGCAATTTGGTGAAGCTTTCATAATATCTCAGATACACGACGATGGCGGTTTGCTGGTGCGATACTTGCATATGAATAGTTTAGTAGAAGCAAAGAAGGCAGCAGGTCGCTATAAAGACCTCGACGACATCCAACAACTTCAGAAAAAAAAGAAAAAATAAAGCAAGTAGCCTTATGGAAATACAACATTTCTATGTCTATTAATTGTGATGAAAAATGTTGTATATTATCTAGTTTTGCTTTCTGGTACATGTTGCAAACAATCCCCTACTCAACAAAAGCAAATAGATGAAGAGTCAAATGCTACTCAGCATTCAACAGTTATTTATACAACTATTCAGGATATTCCCCCGCCATCAGGCTACAATAGAGTGAATGTTAATGCAAAATCTTTTCAATACTGGCTACGAACACTTCCCTTAAAAAAAAATAAAACTGTTTATCTGTATAATGGAAAGGTAAAACCAAATCAGTCGGCTCAATTTGCCGTTATAGATATTGATCGCAGTAAAACAGATTTACAACAATGTGCAGATGCGGTAATGCGGCTTCGGGCAGAATATCTTTTTTCGCAACAGCAGTATGATTTAATCCGCTTTATGGATTTCAACAACAAATGGTATAATTGGAAAGGAGGAAACAGCAGACCGACCTTCGACAGGTATTTGCAAGAGGTATTTGGCTGCTGTGGTTCCGCATCCTTAGAAAAGCAGTTGCGGCCTGTAAATGATTTTACAGCCATTAAATCTGGCGATGTTTTAATAAAAGGTGGTTTTCCTGGCCATGCAGTAATAGTAGCAGATATGGCTATAGATAGTAAAGGAAAAAAAGTATTTATGCTGGTACAAGGGTACCAGCCTGCACAGGATATTCATTTACTGATAAACCCAATAGATGCAACATTAAGCCCCTGGTATAACATTCCCAACATGAACAATATTATAACCCCCGAATGGATATTTAATAAACAACAATTGAAAGCATGGTAAACTTTTATGAATCACTATTCAATAAAAAAAGGGCTTTGGTGTGTACCAAAACCCCTTATACTCTTTCTTTCTTTTCGCCGGCATTATCCGGATCAAATGATTTGGGTATTTTCTCAGATTTCTTTAGAAACCACCCCGTCGAAAGAGATTTGATTTATACTTGCCAGATCCGTGCCAATTTTTAAGAATATATAATTTTTTTTAATTTTATTATCCGGGAACTTTACATTTTCAAGCATTCTTCAGCACATGCCTTACAGGCTGCTGCACATTCACGGCAATGTTCAGTATCATGTTGTGAACATTCTTCCCCACATGCTTTACATATTTCCGCACATAGTTTACAAATTTCTTTTGCTTTTTCGCTGCCAAGGCTCATCAGCTGTGCTGCCGCATAGCAAATGGCGGCGCATTCCATATCCAATTGTATGCAGCGGCTCATCATCTTTACATCTTCTTCCTGAGTGCAGGAAGAGGCGCAATGATTACAAATAGCGGCACATTTTAAACAAGCGTCAATACAACTTTTATAGCTGTGGTAATTTTTCATGCTGGTATGTTTTAATTGTAAATAATTACACTTAAAAGACAAGCATGGTGCCGTATTCTTACCTCGCAGGGTTATTTAGAAAAATGAATCAGAGTAATTTCCATTCTTTTCTGGAGAATATTTCAATAAAATTTTCTCATTACTTAAAAGGAATTCATATCTTACTGGCAAAATTATATTATGCAACCACTAATTACTGTCGTTATTACACTGGTTATAGTCGGTGTAGTTCTTTATCTGATCAACAATTATATTCCGATGTCTTCGTCCATTAAATCCATTTTAAATATTGTTGTCATCATTGCAGTTGTAATATGGCTACTGAAATATTTTAATGTCTGGAATGGGTTTGCATTATAATTCGTTTTTTTGAGTATTCTTACCTTTAAGTGAAGTTGTGATACTTTATTAAAAATTCAGTTGAGGAAGATAATATCATTAATTCCTTAAAAACTGTGTTTTACGTTTAATTTCATTAATAGCTTCAAATAATTTATTCATGTCTTCCTGACTGTTAAAGGCATTAATAGAATATCGCAGATACACTTTATCACCATGCCGCATTACCGGTATCTGAATTTTATATTGTTCAAAGAAAAGATCATGTAACTTTTCTGGTTCTGTAGTTTTTATTTCAGCACTAAAAAGTTGTAAACTAAAATCATCATTGACCGGCGCAAGGGGAGAAGCTCCTAAAAGTTTACAAAATGGTTCAATGTTTTCTTGCACCAGTTTTCGACAAGAAGCAGCTACTGTTTTCCAATCATGCTGTTGCATAAACTCAATAGCAGCGGGAATGGATAAGAAAGCAGAAAGATCTCTGGTGCCATTCATTTGGTGGTAATCTATAAACTGCGAATCTGAAGGGAACATGGCATCGTATCCCCAGCTTATTATTAATGGATCAACCAGTTGTTGTAAATCCTTTCTTACATAAAGAAAAGTACTTCCCTTTGGTGTCATCATCCATTTGTGGCAAGCTCCGGTATAAAAATCTGCATCCAATGTTTGCAGGTCTAATGGGATATGTCCCGGAGCATGAGCACCATCTACAAAAGTGAGTATGCCTTTTTCTTTTGCAATAGCAACTATTTCTTCTACAGGAAAAAGTAATCCTGTTGTACTGGTAATATGGCTAATGAAAATAAGTTTTGTCTTTGCTGTTAATCCCTTAAAGAATGCTTCAATAAAAAGTTCTTTGCTTTCAATGGGCAGCGGAATATGTTGGCGAACATATTTGGCTCCGGCTTTTTTGCAATAGTAATTCCATGTTTTATCACAAGCTCCATATTCAAGATCGGTTGTTAATACTTCATCACCTTCTTTCAGGTCGAAACTTTTAGCTACAGCATTTACCGCATAAGATGGATTGGTTACATACACCAGGTCATTTTTGTGGCAATTCACATAGTTGCCCAATGCCTCTCTTGATTGCTCAAGATATTTTATGGCTTTAGATGTTACAAAATGTACAGGTTCTAGTTCCAGCTCCAGCTGATATTGTTGGTATCTTTCAAATACAGGTTTAGGACAAGCACCAAATGAACCGAAATTGAGAAAAGTAATATCTTCTCTAAGGAGAAATTGTGATTTAAGATTTTGCATAAGTCAAAAGTAAGGAGTAAAAAGAAACAGAATCAGTACCAAAAAATAAAAATAATCAATGGCCGGTTATTAAAAAATGAATTACATTCAATAATCTAATCATAATTAAAAATAAACAATGAAGAAATATTATTTATTCCTTTCTGGGTTTGCTTTAATTGCTGTGTTCGCCACTGCTCAAACAGATGCAACTTCCCAAATAAGAAAGGCAGGTCTTGAGCAATCAAAAGTAATGGATATTGCGTTTCATCTTACAGATATAAGTGGACCAAGGTTAACTAATTCACCAGGATATTTCAGAGCAGCCAACTGGGCGAAAACTGAGTTAACAAAAATGGGATTGGTTAATGCAACATTAGAACCCTGGGGTGAATTTGGCACCGGTTGGGAGCAAACCCGTTGTTATGTAGCAATGACTGCACCTTATTATACGCCGATGATAGCTATTCCTAGAGCATGGACAGGCAGCACTCCCGGTAAGAATATGATGAGTAGCGAAGTGATATTAATAAAAGCAAAAGATTCAACAGAATTGTATCAGAATTATGCTGGGAAAATAAAAGATAAAATTGTAATGGTTTATTCATCGGCGACATTACAACCTTCTTTCGATGCCGATGGAAACCGGTTTACAGGGGAACAACTTGATAAAATGGCAAATCCAGAACCACAAGCTTCACCCGGTGGACGCAGAAGTTTTACACCTGAACAGTTAGCTGCCTTTCAACAACAAAGAGCATTGGCCCGTCAAATGACCGATTTTTATAAAATTGGAAAGCCTGCATTAGTCTTAAGTATGAGTGCTAGTGGTAATGATGGAACATTATTTGTTTCAGGTGGTGGTTCATCAGCAAAAGATGCAGAGAATAATTATGCCTACGTAATGTTATCCAGTGATGATTATTTAAGAATTCAGCGTTTAGCTGATGCTGGTGAAAAAGTAGTATTGGAGGCTGATGTGAAAACAAAATTTTTTGAAAAGGATATCAAAGGCTACAATGTAATTGCTGAAATACCGGGTACAGATCCAAAGCTGAAAAACGAAATAGTAATGCTGGGAGGTCATCTGGATAGTTGGCAGGGCGCAACAGGTGCTACTGATAATGCGGCGGGTTGTGCTGTTATGATGGAAGCAGTTAGAATTATAAAAGAATCGGGTTTACAACCTAAAAGAACAATACGTATTGCTTTATGGAGTGGGGAAGAACAGGGATTATTAGGTTCACGGGGTTATGTAAAAGAACATTTTGCAGATCCTTCGGACATGGTCTTAAAAGCTGAGCATGAAAAAATTTCTGCCTATTATAATCTTGATAATGGTACAGGAAAAGTAAGAGGGATTTATTTACAAGGAAATAAAGAGGCGGGTCCAATTTTTTCTAAATGGTTGGAACCATTTGGAGATCTTGGAGCAAAAACAGTTACAATTAATAATACTGGAGGAACAGATCACCAGTCATTTGATGCGGTGGGTATTCCTGGTTTTCAGTTTATTCAGGATGAAATAGAATATGATACAAGAACCCATCATACTAATATGGACACATATGATCACCTGGTGCCGGAAGATTTAAAACAGGCAGCTACAGTAATTGCATCATTTGTTTATAATACCGCACAAATGGATAAAAAAATTCCCAGAAAAGAATTACCAAAACCAAGAGGTAATGCGGCCAGAGGGTTTTAAATTAAAATGAATTCATAATGGCAGAAATAAAAACACAACGAAACAAAGCCAGTGTAACTAAATTTTTATCTTCAATAGAAGATGAGGAAAAAAGAAAAGATGGTAAAGCATTACTTGCTTTATTTAAAGAGGTGTTAAAGGAAAAACCTGAAATGTGGGGAACAAGTATTGTTGGCTTCGGCTCGTATCATTACAAGTCAGAAAGAAGTACGCAGCAAGGTGAATGGATGTTTACCGGATTTTCTCCCCGCAAGCAAAATCTTACTGTATATATTATAGCAGGGCCGGAAAAATTCCCTGACTTGCTGAGTAAGTTGGGTAAATTTAAAATGAGCAAAGGCTCTTGCTTGTATATAAATCGTTTGTCAGATGTTGATACGGAAGTACTTCAGGCAATCATTAAGAAGTCGGTTGCCTGGATGAAAGAAAAACATGTAAAGAATTAACGGAAAATACTTCTTTGCGAATAAGGAAGCAACACTGGTTTAGCAGTGTTGCTTTTATTTTTTAGTATAGGGTTATTTTATTTCTACTACTGCTATATCATGCACCACTCTGGTGTTTCTGTTAATTTCATAAGTAACAGATTTTTTGGTTTTGTTGCAGAATATTTCAAAGCGGATATTATTATCTCCCAGTTCATCAGTGTTTAAGGCGAATTTTTTTGTAAAGATTTCACCTTTGATGTTTTCACGGTACAATTCATTTCCATACTCATCAAAGATAAGGATGGTGAAATTGTCTTGTAGAGAGCTTCCGTTAAAACTTAATTCAAATATAGGTTGATTATTTATCTGACCTTTATAGTTTAGTGCTACAGGTACCACCAATGATTTTTCAGTGGCTGATGCCGGAGATACAACACCTAAAGAAAAAACAGTTAAAAAGGCGATTGCGATTAAACGATTGTTGCTTAAAATCTTTTTCATAATAAAAGGGTTTAAAGTTTTAATAAATACGTACAAAAAAATTGGGGCAATAATCGATGTAAATTCAGGGGCAATAAAAATGGCAAGTAGTAGTTAGAGATTCCGGTTTTATTTTCCGGAGTAAAACAGAGTGATGCTGTTTTGATAATGTAAAAGTAGGTTGGATAATTTTATGCTTTTAGTCAACATTAGCACAGTATAAGCATACCCAACAAAAAAATTGTACACTTAAGTTGTTATGCGTCAGGATTATTAGCTATCTAGAAAAAAAGATGCCCAATAGTATTTCGGGCCTTTAAATTCAATTAGAGTTGTTTTTTTAATATTTGAAAAATAGCAAAGATTTTAGAGGATAACAGTTATCAAATGTGATTTTGCAGCATTTAAGAGTTTTTGAGAGTTTAAAGTCTGGCCTAATTACTTGAAAGTCATATCCTTGGCTAAGTGTTAAGAATTTAGGGATAACGGTATTTGGCCGGGCATAAAAATATATTATCTTCAGCCGCTTTAGGTTAATGAGGGAGTGTTATAATTAGCACTCTTTCAACCAAATGGCGGAAAATTTGTTTATACATAATCACAAGATCGGTACCTGTAATAGGGGAGGAACTAAAAAGGAGATAAAATGGCTTTTAAAAAAGATGATGTAATCATCATCGAACCTCGGGAAATGTTTGTGGGCAATATAGATGCTTTGGTAACACTTATAGAATTTGGCGAATATGAAAGTGAGGAGTGTGCTAAAGTAAATGAAATTGTAAAGCAATTGCTGGAAGAGTATGACGGGAAAATAAGATTTCAATTCAGGCATTTTCCGCTTACATTAATTCATCAGCGTAGCTTAAAAGCAAGTGAGTCTGCTGTGGCTGCTGGTCAAGAAGGTAAGTTTTGGGAAATGCACAATGTGCTATTTGCAAATCGCAGAAACCTTGGAACTACCAGTTTGAAATTACATAGTAAAGAGGCTGGTGTAAACAATAAAAAATTCCTTGATGAATTAGTAAATGGTGTTTACGGCTGGCAAGTTCAAGATGATATTAAAGAAGGACGTAACCGTGGAGTAAAAGAAATTCCTGTATTTTTTGTAAATGATGTGATGGTTACAGGCAAGCCTACTTTTGCAAACCTTAGTGCTGCGTTAGATGCTGCGTTAAAGAAAAGCAAATCGAAACCTGCTGCTAAGAAAGCTGCACCAAAGAAAAAACAAAAAGCATAATATAAACGTATAGTTAAAAGAAAAGCCCTGCATCCAGGGCTTTTCTTTTTTTATCATTTGAGGGATAAATTATATAACTAACAGTGCATCTCCATAACTAAAGAATCGGTATTTATCCTTTATCGCTTTTTTATAAGCTTCCATCGCTAATTCATAACCTGCGAAAGCACAAGTCATAATAAGCAAACTTGTTTTTGGTAAATGAAAATTGGTTATTAAAGAATCAGCAATATTAAATTCATAAGGAGGGTGAATAAACATGTTTGTCCAGCCTTCTGAAGGTTTTAAATGTTTTTGTGCCGTAAAAGAAGATTCCATTGCCCGCATGGTTGTGGTACCAACAGAGCAGATACGGTGTCCGTATTCTTTTGCACGGTTTACAATTTTACAGGCAGGCTCTTCTATGTTATAATATTCAGCATCCATTTTATGCTTGCTCAAATCTTCAACTTCTATCGGGCGGAAAGTGCCGAGACCAGTGTGAAGAGTTACTTCTGCAAAGCGAATACCTTTTATTTCAAGACGTTTGATCAGCTCACGGCTAAAGTGAAGACCTGCAGTGGGTGCTGCCACCGCACCTTCATGCTTCGCATAAACAGTCTGGTATCTTTCTTTATCTTCTTCGTCTGGCTTACGCTTAATGTATTTTGGAAGCGGCGTTTCTCCCAATTTTTCTAATTGTGCTCTGAATTCTTCTTCTGAACCTTCCCATAAAAAACGAATAGTACGACCGCGGCTGGTAGTATTGTCAATTACCTCTGCCACCAGATCTTCCTGATCGCCAAAATATAATTTATTACCAACACGGATTTTTCTTGCCGGATCAACGATTACATCCCAAAGACGGTTTGGTTTGTTTAATTCTCTTAAAAGAAACACTTCAATTTTAGCACCTGTCTTTTCTTTACGTCCATACATTCTTGCAGGAAACACTTTAGTGTTATTCACTACAAAACAATCCTTGTCATCAAAATAATCAATAATGTCACGAAAGTGCTTGTTCTCAATTTCTCCGGTATGGCGGTTAACAACCATCATACGGGCATCTTCACGACGCTTGGCAGGATTTTGAGCAATAAGGTTTAATGGAAGATCGAAACGGAATTGTGAAAGCTTCATGTGTATTTAGGTTTATATCTTTGTTGTCTTGACACAAACCTGGCAGGGTTGCCGGGATAATCCGAATCCGGCCTTACGGCGCCGGGTTTGGTCAATGCGACTGCATTTAAAGTTGGCAAAAGTAATCTTTTTTAATGCAATAGCAGATAATTTTTTAAGAAAGGTTACTCAGCATGTTGAAAGCTAAATAGCTGAAAATCATAATAATTTTATGCTTTTAGATGCGGTATTGCATCTTAATTTTGTCAATATCTAAACATCATCCTGTTTACCAAGTGAGAATTTATATGAAACGAATTATTTCTTTACTCTTCCTATCATCTGCTTTTTTTTGTACTAACGCTCAGCTTACAATAAAAGATAAAAAATATCCCAGCCTGCTTTGGGAAATTACCGGAAAGGGATTGAAACAACCATCTTACCTTATCGGAACAATGCATGTAAGCAGCAAACTGGCGTTTAATCTTCCTGATTCCTTCTATGTCGCTTTACGAAAAGCAGAAGTTGTGGCATTAGAAACTAATCCAGAAACCTGGCAGGAGGATATGAATAAATATGACCTCACTGGCTCAAAAGGATACAACAGTAGTAGTCGCTCCAATGCTTATACTACAATGCCTGACGATTATCTTACAATCAGCACAATTAAGTTTTTTGATTATTACAATAAAATAGAACAGTCCTTATATAGTAATCCATCTACCATAAATAGTTTGTTATATCGTAGTTACGGAAATGAAACCAGCGACTTTGAAGAAGATACCTATCTCGATATGTATATATTTCAATGTGGCAAAAAATGGGGTAAGAAAGTAACAGGTGTGGAAGACTATGGCGTAAGTATGAAGTTAATGGCAGAAGCCTATAAAGATGCTGCAAAAGATAAAAACAAGAAAGATCGTAGCTATAGCGACATGGCGGAAGAATATTCTGCTGACAAAATACAGGAAGCATACCGTTCGGGCAATTTAGATCAGTTAGATTCTATTAACAAGTATAATAGTGTATCGGATGCCTTCGACGAGAAATTTTTGTATGAGCGAAATTATATTCAAGCCAATTCAATTGATTCAATTATTAATTCTGGTTCTGTTTTATTTGTAGGTGTTGGTGCAGCACACTTGCCTGGAGATAGAGGAGTAATAGAAATATTAAGAAGTAAAGGATACAAGCTGCGTCCGGTAAAAATGGGTGAACGGGCAAGTAGTGAAAAAGACAGAGTGGATAAAATAAGAGTTCCGGTTACATTCCGTAAAGAATCGTCGAAAGATGGATTTGTAAGTGTAGAGATTCCCGGAACTTTCTATAAAATGGCAGACGAAGACGCATTGGATCAATGGCAGTATGCAGACATGGCAAACGGTAGTTATTATATGTACACAAGAATAATGACCAATGCCTGGATGTGGAACCATAACGAAGATGAAGTGTATAAAAAACTGGACAGCCTTTTATATGAGAATGTACCCGGAAAAATTATTTCAAAAACAACCATCATAAAAAATGGATATAAGGGAATTGATGTAACCAGCAGAACCCGCAGAGGAGATTTGCAACGCTACAATATGTTTATTACACCTTTTGAAATTATTTTTTTCAAAATGAGTGG
>JBDSUW010000157.1:0-7878 GCA_039927535.1 Chitinophagaceae bacterium
AATGTCTTTACACTTCAACAAAGGTTTGGCCGGAGCCGGTGCTGAAGAAATAGCAGCAGCAAAAGATACGGCTATGAATCCTAAAGTGTTGGACGCATTTGCACTTGCCATAATTGCCGGTGAAGGACAACCCGCCTTTGTTGGTTTAGCCGGACATGAACCTGATATGAATGAGGCTCGTAGCGGAGCATCAAGAATTAATAAGGCAATTAATGAATTGCTGAAGGTTGCCCCTAATCCAGGAAGTTATGTATCTGAAAGTAATTTTTTTGAAAAAAAATGGCAACATTCTTTCTGGGGTTCAAACTATCCGAGATTGGCTTCAATAAAAAAGAAGTATGATCCTGAAGGTCTTTTTTTCGTACATCATGGAGTAGGCAGCGAAGAATGGAGTGATGATGGTTTTACGAAAGAGAAGTAATTGATTAAGAATTTTCTCCAGCAATGTCTCCAAAAGGGGAAGTCGCTTTTTCATTTAGATTGCTTCGGTCTTTCAGCCAACCATTCCCATAGTAACAACACCCACGGCCTCGCAATGACGTAACATAATAGATCGTCATTGCGAGGCAAGCAAAACCTTTCAACCGCAATGCATCGCTAATTTGCCGAAGCAATCACATTGATTCATAACTCTCTGAGATCCCTCCTTCGTCGGTATGACAAAAACAAATCACTTTTGCATTTGCTGGAAACAAAAAAACGGTGTTCTCCGTGTTGTATTTAATCCGTGACCTCTGTGGTAAAAAACATTTGTTCCCAACAACCATTCACTACTTCGGATTATCTGCCCACACGGTTGTTTCTTCCCATGCATCTATATCAGTTTGCATTTCTGCTATCTTGTTGCGGATGCCTTTTAATGCTCCTGCACCAAGAAATAAACGAACAGGTGCGTCTTCGCTTTCTACAATCTTGATGATAGCCTGTGCTGCCCGTACCGGATCGCCGGGCTGACTACCACTATTACCACGGATGGTATCCTGGTTGGTATGTGCAGTTGCTTTATAATCTTCGATAACCGTTTTGGTATTGTTAGCAGAACGGCCAGCCCAATCGGTACGGAAACCACTTGGTGCAATAACAGTGACTTTGATACCAAGCGGCGCCAACTCTTTGGCTAATGATTCGGAATAACCTGTAACGGCAAACTTGGTGGCATTGTACATACCTACGCCGGGAAAAGCAACACTGCCACCTACGGAAGAAATGTTGATGATGTGTCCGCTACCCTGCTTACGCAAATGTGGAAGCACTGCGGTGGTAACAGCATTAAGACCAAAGAAATTTATTTCGAACATGCGGCGTACTTGATCCTCTTCACTTTCTTCGATGGCACCGAAGTAACCAATCCCTGCATTGTTGACCAACACATCAATGTGTCCGAAGGTGTCAATTGCTTGCCGCACTGCATCTTTTACTTGCTGGGGTTTTGTAACATCCAGTGTAATGGCGAAAGCCGTGTCGGGGTATTTATTGGCAATATCTTTTACATCATTAGTGTTGCGGGCTGTTACGGCCACTTTGCCCCCGTTTTTCAACACCTCTTGTGCCAGGTTTCTGCCAAAGCCGGTGGAGCAACCGGTGATAAACCATACTTTACTCATATTATTTTTTTTTTGGAATGATAAACAAACTTGCGACACTATGGTTTAAATTTATTGCGGAAAAGGGAATTTCGGGATTTATATTTTTGATTGATACCACGGAGCCACTAAGAACACAGTGTGGCACGTAGTTAACCGCTGTGAATCCCTGTGCCTCTGTGGCACTGTGGTTTAATTTTCAACAGACAACTCTACCATTTTTTGTAATTTCCTTTTTGAATAGATTAATTTCTATCTTTAATATTGAAATAACAAAACATGAAATACTTTATCTACATCGCTATCCTGCTTGCCAGCTGTCAGCAAAAAGAAAAAGAAGCGTCTATTGTGGGCAAGTGGGAATATGTGAGAATGGAAACCTATAATGCCGCCGAGCCTATTAACATGATGGACTCGCTGATAAATCAATTACACGAAAGCCAGAAAGGATTGACTTTTTCTTTTGCAAAGAATAAAGTTTTTAAAGCAAGTCTGAAAAAACCAGATGGGAGTACAGAACCAATGGGTGAGCAGCCTTATGAATTAGCCGAAGATAAAAAAACAGTGATACTTAAAAATACTGGCCGCCCTGATGATAAATTCCCCGTCATCGAACTATCTGACACACTATTAAAGATCAATATCTTTTACAGCCCTAAAGCATACATGGTTTTTAAACGAATGGATTAATTGTTGACGTTTTCTTTATTTACTTTCTGCAATCTCTTCAACTCTTTTCTTACCCAGATAATAAGAGGTATGGTTACGATTATTATAAATCCGATTACAATATAATTGAGCCAGGGCTTTAATGCTGGTATTTTGCCTATGGCATAGCCTGCCAGTGTAAAACTTAATATCCATAATACAGAACCCAGGAATGTGAGTAAAAGAAACCTGCGAAACTCCAACTTAATAATGCCAGCAACGATTGGCGAAAATGTTCTGATAACCGGCAGGAACAAACCCATGGTGAGTGCTAGCCAGCCATACTTTTCATAAAAAGATGTGGCCGTTGTAAGGTGTTGCTTTTTAAAGAACCGGGAGTCTTCTCTTTTGTATAACAATGGCCCGGCCTTCTTACCAAACCAATAGGCGGTTATGTTGCCAAGTACAGAAGCAATAATCAACAAACTGCAAACGATATATATATTATAAGGAATATTGCCCGTGGCGGTATAAACACCTGCCGTAAAAGTGAATGCTCCGGTTGGAATAAAAAAACAAAAGAAAAAGCCAGTGGTGCCAAAAACAATTATGCATACAAGGAATAAACCGCCATAACGGATAAGGGCTTCTACATCGAAAATTCCTAAAAGATTATTTGTAATAAAGCTCATACGGATGAATAAGTAGTTGTTGGTTTGTTCAAATATAAAATAACTAATTTTATTTATGCCTGTTTCAAAAGCATCAATAGCAGATATAGCCGAATTAGTACCACTGATCAACAGTGCTTACAGAGGAGAAGCATCAAAAAAAGGATGGACAACAGAAGCAGACCTGCTTGTGGGTGCTATGCGGACAGATGTAACAATGCTTACAGAACTGATGAGTAATCCGAAAAGTGTTATGCTTAAGTTTACAAATGAGGAAAAAATAATAATCGGTTCTGTGTATTTGGATATACAGGAAAGAGGTCTATATCTGGGTATGCTGACCGTTTCTCCACTGCTACAAGCTGGTGGCATTGGAAAACAATTGATGTATGCATCCGAAGCCTTTGCAAAAGAAAATAACTGCTCCTGCATTTTTATGAATGTAATATCCATCCGTCATGAACTGGTGGCTTGGTATGAAAAATTAGGCTATTACAAAACCGGCGAAACAAAACCCTTGCCAGCCGATAACCGCTTTGGTGTGCCCACACAACCTATTGAATTCGCCATTATGGAAAAGAAGATGTGATCATTTCTTTTTTATGCCAGTAATTGAAAATCCATATTGGCTTTCAGTTGTAACAGTAATAGCTGCATACTTTCTTTTCTCCAGCCATTGCTTTGCCACATCATGCGGAATTTCGAAACGGAATTCAGGAGTAAATCCATCTAACAGGTCAATCATCTCTTCCCGGAAGTTGGGGGCATTCCGGTTCTTTATTTTTTTGATGAGAAAGGTAAAAGGAAAAATAAAAAGCAATAAAAACACAAAGGCAATTTTTAGCGGCAGCCGGCGGGTAAACTTCCGCAACAACATCATTAACTGGTGCAATGCATTTTTTTGGGGATGATAGAGCCAGAGGCAAATCTTACCATCTTCCTTTATTATAGTTTCAATCAATGAAAGTGATTTTTCTGTATCGTTAGTATGATGGATGACCCCGCTGGAATACAACAGATCGAAAGACGATTCCTCAAAAGGAAGGAATTGCAAGTCGGCCTGTGCATACCAAGCATTGCTGTTCTTATTTCGAACATATGCCAGTTCCACAGCCTTACTTATTTCCGCACCGATGCAAAGGTTTGAAATGTTTGCTATTGTGCTTGTCATTAATCCGTGACCACTGCCAATATCTGCAACAATTTTTTTTGCGAAATATTCCTGTCCCTCTCCTGTCTCATTTAAAAACACATTGGTAAGCTGTGAGGAATCGTCATGCCAGAGTTTATCATTTTTCTCAGGCTTTAAGAAACTCCATTCAAATGCAAAACTGGCTTTTGATTTTTTATTCTTCCGGATACAGTACTGTAATAAGTCAGCATGTTTTGTTTCAAGTTCATTTCTTAATTCATTAAACTCTGGCAATTTCTTTTCAAGGAAATCGCTATAATCAAACATAGATTCCACCAATAACCTGGGAATGCCATCTATTACTGGAAATACAAATCCTGTTTCTGAAAACAAGAGGCCTTCTTTTATTTCCACTATCACTTTGTTGTCATAAGCCTTTGTAAATTCCGAGATGAGTTCAAATCGTAGTCTTGCTTTGGAAACCGGGCACCTTAGTATTTCGAGGAATTCGTATTGCATAAAAGAATTCAAATGTATAACAACTCCTTTCATTTATAAATTAAAAATTAATATCAATCTTTCAGTTTGTAACATTGCAACATGATACAAGAATTAGCTCCGTGGTTTGGCTATCTCGCCACATTGTTATTGGCTCTCGGCCTGCTGGTTAATAATGATATTAAATTTCGCTGGCTGAATTTTTCCGGAAATATTGCATTTATTATTTATGGAGTGCTGTTTGGTGCTATGCCAGTAATTCTCACCAATGCATTGTTATTATGCATCAACATTTATTTTCTGTTTCGCATTTATAATCGCAAAGAACTTTTTGAAATACTGGAATTTGAAACCGGCGGCATAATGGTGGAACGGTTTCTTCAATTCTATGAAGATGATATTGCTTTTTATTTTCCTGCATTTAAAAGAGAGCAACTGCAAGGCAACCTGAACTTTGTTGTATTAAGAGATCTTGTTATCGCCAATACTTTCAGTACAAGACTTTCGGAGAATGGTGCTGCAGAAGTGATACTTAATTATACCGTAGCAAAATTCCGTGACTATAAAGTAGGAAGATTTATTTTTGAAAAGGAAAAACAATTCCTGCTGTCAAAAGGTGTAAAGAAAATATATTATACTGTTGTTGCCAATAAGCAACATGAGAAATTCCTCTTTAAAATGAGGTTTAAAAAAGAAATAATAGAAGGCAATGAATGTCTGGCTAAAAACCTTACAGATTAAGCAGCAATTTTTTTCTTTTTTTGTTCCCGAAGCTTTTTCCGCTCTTCTTCTACTTTATGATTATGACGGATGACATCCCAATATTCTTTACCATACTCAACTAATATCTCTTCACCGGCGGGAATATCTCTTTTGGCTTCTATAAAAACCTTTAACCCTTCCTCTACATATTCCGCATTGTTTCTTATTCCTTTTACCCTTTGTAACCCTTTTGCATCGTTCGCATATCTCGCCAATGCTGATGGATGATTACTTGCATCAATAACATGATGACGTTTTACATAATAGATGTATCCATTATTGCCATCGTTATCATCCACTTCTTTCCAGGAAGTTATCTTTCCTTTATATTCAACTATTCTTGTTTTCTTAGGAATAAAATCTGTTGCAAACAATCCTTTTCCTGCATTGGGTAAACTGGATAATTTAATTTCAACTTTCTTTTCTAATAAAGCCATAATGGTTATTCTTTTTAAAGAGCGGCAAAGATAATAGTCTGAATTTTAAAATGATAAAGTAAAAAAGGTCGCAGATTCCTGTTTTTCCGGATAGTTAAAACCTGAAATGAGGCTATAACATTTATTCTGATAATTTTTTTTTATTTTTGCTTTCAATGACAGATTCAACATACAATACAAATACTGATGAACAGGCAGATGTAGATACACTCACTTTAACGGAAGACCCATGCCATCTTGTTGTTTGGAATGATGAAGTAAATACTTTTGAGTGGGTGATTGAAACGCTGATGGAAGTTTGCGGCCATTCTTTTGAGCAAGCAGAGCAATGTTCCTACATCATTCATCACAATGGAAAGTATGCTGTAAAAAATGGTTCTTTTGATGATTTGAAGCCATTATGCGATGCTATAACTGAAAGAGGCATCAATGCTACTATAGAAGTATTAGCAGGATAATCTACATCTTTACCAATGCCTTTATTTGCCCTTGATGAATCATTAAAATTTCCACCTGTACATCTTGCAGAGCCTGATGGTCTTTTGGCATTAGGCGGCGACCTGTCGACAGAGCGTTTGCTATTAGCATATAAAAGCGGCATCTTTCCCTGGTATGAAGGCAGAGACATTTTATGGTGGTGTCCAGATCCTCGTTTTATTCTTCTTCCTGAAAAGTTAAAAATCAATAATGCTATCAAAGCATTATTGATAAACAATGAATTTGAGTTTACGATCAACAAGGCTTTTAAGGATGTCATTAATCAATGTAAAGAAATAAAACGTCTGGGACAAGAAGGCACATGGATTACTGATGAAGTTGAAAATGCTTATTGTAAATTACATGAACTCGGTTATGCACATAGTGCTGAAGTTTGGAAAGATAATAAATTAGTTGGCGGACTTTACGGCATCCGTTTGGGGAAAGTTTTTTTTGGAGAAAGTATGTTTAGCAAAGTAAGTCATGCATCCCGTTATGCGTTCACCCGATATGTGCAATTCTTAAAAGATGAAAATGTTGCATTAATTGATTGCCAGGTGTACACAGAATATCTGGAAAGTCTTGGTGCCAGAATGATAAACAGAACAGACTTTATTAAAAAGTTAAATGATTTGATTCCAGCTTAAGCCGATTTTCAAATTAAAACTTTGTTTGCAGGTATTTAGGCAGCATTTCCCGCCAGGTGTTCCAGTCATGTGGCCAATCCTCTCCCCATATATCCAGTTCGTACCAAATACCTTTATCGTAAAGCACTTTTGCAAATTTACCACTGGCAGCAGGATCTTCATAATTACCGCTACCAGAAAGTATGTGTATATGTTTACTTTTTCTGATTTCTTCAAGAACAGTATTGTCTGTAAGGTTTTGCATATAATGCCAGGGGCTGTTAAAATATGCATCATCATCAAAATAACCTTTTGTATATTCTGACAGGTCGTAAACGCCGCTCATAGCAATTACTCCATTTATTAAATCAGGCCTTTTTAAAAAAAGATTCATGCTATGCAGTGCACCGAAAGAAGCGCCGCAGGTTATAATCGGAGTTTCCGGGCTTGTGTTGGTTCGGATAAAAGGAATTACCTCGTTAAACACATAGCTGTTCCATGCTTGTTGCCGCATCGATTTATGTTTGGGATCCATTTCAGTATTCAACCAGCTTTCATTATTGATGCTATCGATTGAAAAAACTTTTACCTTCCCCGCATCAATAAAAGGTGCAAGACAATCCATTAATTGAAAACGTTCATACTCAAGATAATCCGCTGCGGCAGTCGGTACCAGCAGGAGAGCAAATCCAAAATCACCATAAGCAGCTATTGGCATTTCCTTATTTAATGACGGGCTAAACCATGACGATAACTCTCTTTTCATAAGTAGTTTTTAAAATATTTATGACCATGGCTAATTCTCAGCCGGGTTTTTGCGAATATAGAAAGTTTATGCCATTAGCGGAATAAACGTTTTCACCTTCAAGGTAAACGTTTCGCTATCTACACAAAACCCGGTAATTTTGCGGCCTTAGCTGTATAAAATCAAACGGTAACTGATTTCAAAAAAAAACAGCAAGTGAACTGGAATGGAACTGAGCAAAAACTTCGATCATAAAGCTGCAGAACAAAAATGGTATCAGCACTGGCTTGATAAAAATT
>JBDSUW010000158.1:0-7628 GCA_039927535.1 Chitinophagaceae bacterium
ATGCCCGGACAGGCATTAATTGTAAGTGAAACAGGTGAAATTGAAATTGCTCAAATACTGGAACCCAAAGAAAGAAAAGCCTGTAGCTTTGAACGTATATATTTTTCGAGAGGCAGCGATGAAAAAATTTACAAAGAAAGAAAAGCACTGGGATATAATTTAAGCGAAAGAGTACTGAACGCCATTGATCATGATTTAAAGAATACGATTTTCTCTTTTATTCCAAACACAGCCGAAGTAGCTTTTTATGGTATGGTAAAGGGAATGGAAAAATACCTGAACAAGGTAAAAACAGAGAGGATACTTAGCTGGGGAAAAGACCTGCCTGCCGGACAGGCAGGATTTGATGAAGAGAAGCTAAGCGAAATGATAAACCGCCGCATCCGGCAAGAAAAGATTGCTATTAAAGATGTGAAGATGCGGACTTTTATTTCTGAAGACTCTGGCCGTAATGAAATGGTGCAGCATGTGTATGATATTACTTACGGAACGGTGAGGCCGGGAGAAGATACGTTGGTGGTGATTGATGACTCCATTGTAAGAGGAACAACGTTGAAAGAAAGTATTATTCGGATGCTGGGAAGGTTAAAACCTAAACGCATCATTGTAGTTTCATCTTCGCCACAGATACGTTATCCTGATTGTTATGGTATTGATATGAGTAAAATGGGCGACTTTATTGCCTTTAATGCAGTAGTTGAATTGTTGAAAGAGCAAGGCAAAGAAAGTTATATGCAGGAGCTGCTGGAGAAGTGTAAAGAACTGCAACAGCATAACAAATTACAAACAGAGAATGTTGTAAAGCAGTTGTATAAACAATTTACTACCGAAGAAATATCTGCAAAGATTGCTCAATTAATAACACCGCCGGAATTGGACATTCCCGTAGATGTAATTTTTCAAAGCATAGAAGACTTGCATAAGTCTTGCCCAAACAATAAAGGCGACTGGTATTTTACCGGCGACTATCCCACACCCGGCGGCAACAAAGTCGTTAACATGGCTTTTATTAATTATATGGAAGGAAAAAATGTAAGAGGGTATTAAGAAAGGAATATAACCTCTGCCTCACTTCGTGTCCTCAAAAACCGAAATAGGAATTAAAAAGCACAAATAATTTGAGGAGTCTTGAACCAAGGCGATGGTTATTCTTAATTTTTTAAGAAGTTTGTTTGTCCTTACGCAAAGTTTTTAGTTTAGAATTCCGCAAACGCTGTAATTTCCTTTTCTCCTTGTTAGCATGAATGAACTTACTGATTCTAAGTTCCTCATCTTTTGTCATTGGGTTTTGTCCACCTATGAAATCCACTTCAAGTTCTTCAGTTATCTTTTTCATTTGGAAAATATTTATTTATGAGTTTTAAAGATGCAATTGTATCAATAATCATAATACGACCACCTACATGCCTGGCACCTATACTGTCAATATAATATTGAACAAGTTGTGTCTTCGAAAAGAATGAAACGTTCCCGTCATGTCCACGTTGAAATGCCAACTTACATGCAAAAGCAATTAAATTACCAGGAACACCAGCGTACACTTTCGTTTTCCCTTTGTTGAAAGGCGAATTTTCAACAAGGTGCATATATATATGGTCTGTTTTTATTTCTAAACATATCAATCCCTGAATTACAGTTGGATTATTTACAATAGTTAGCTTGTAAACATCTCTTTCTGGCTGCTTAAATTCCAACTTCTAATTAAATTGCCAATTATTTTTCTTAGTTACTGTTTTTAAATCCAGGTTAGTAAGTAATGAAATGTCTGTTGAAAAGCTGTCACCTGTAATTAAGTTTTCTATTGAATTTGTTAGTTTGTCAATTACGAAATCAAGTCCTTTATTTTGTTGATTTTTCACTAAGCAAATTTACGAAAAAATAGGGTGTATTCAAATGTAATAGATGCAGCCCAAATTTTCGAATCGCCTATAAGAAGTAATACGTTTATATTTTCCTAACCTTGCCTGCCGGCAACAGGTAGTCAATGAGGGCGACTGGTATTTTACCGGCGACTATCCCACACCTGGAGGCACCAAGGTCGTTAACATGGCTTTCATTAACTATATGGAAGGGAAGAATGTGAGAGGGTATTAGACTATAAAATTGAAGATAATTTCATAGATTTATAAGCCATAAGATTATTCTTATCTTAAATTATAATGCTATGTCATTAAAAATTTTGTTCTCTTTGTTGAACAAATTATTTATAGTTATAGCTCTTTTCTTTTATCAAGACGTCAACGCACAATCATTTACATTAAATGATACACTACAAGCCCAAGATTTTGAACCCGAATTACTTACTATTGGAGATCCAGCTCCTGCAATCAAGATTGGAAAATGGCTAAAAGGGGTACCAATACAAAAATTTGAAGCTGGGAAAATTTATGTATTTGAATTTTGGGCTACCTGGTGCATACCCTGTATTGCTGCAATGCCTCACCTTTCTGAATTAGCCCGGATTTACCATGATAAAATTACAGTTGTTGGTATTGATATCCACGAAAAGAACACTACCTCTGTTGAAAAAGTAAGGAGGTTTGTTGATAGCATGGGTTCCCGGATGGACTATCTGGTGGCAACAGATAGTAATAATTTTATGGCAGATAACTGGATTTTACCAACAGGGATAAAAGGAATACCAAAAACTTTTGTTGTAAATGGTAATGGAAAATTAGCATGGATAGGTCACCCTTCTAAGCTTGATAAAGTGCTGCCAAAAATAATAAATAACGAATGGGATGTAGCAGAAGAGTTAGCTAAACAAAACGAAAAGAGCAGGCTTGCTAATCTTGATGATTCTTTGCGTTGGGACTTGATAGACTTTTCTGGAGATCATAATGTACAGAACTATATAGGTAAGCCGGATTCTGCTCTTTTGATGATTAATAGAATAATTGAAAAAGAAACGAAGTTGAAATATGCACATTTCATAGCTGAATATACGTTTCAGGCATTACTTAAAACTGACCCGGACAAAGCATATGAGTATGGCATGGAAGCATTAAATACAAATTCTGATGAAGAAGAAATTGATGTTGATTTCATTATTAATAACATAAAGTACTATTCAGATAAACTTCATATTCCAGATAAGCTATATGAATTGGGCGCAATGGCTTACCAGGTTAAAATAGATCAAATTACCTATCCTGAAATTGCCAGCCTGTATAAATATTATAGTATTATGGCTACATGGTATTGGCAGGCAAAAAATAAACCCAAAGCTATAGAGGCATTGCAAAAAGCAATTGATAATTTAAAAAGTAAGAATGATTTTTGACAAGAAGCTACTGAAAGAATATGAGATGCTGTTGCAGGTATATTTTGGTAAATAGATTCAGCCCTCAATAAACGCTTATCTTAATGAAGATAGTTATCAAAATTTCGTCTTCATTAAATAACGCAACGTCTCAGCCTCGGTTCGTGGCGCCAAGAACCGAAATGCTGTCAGTGTAAAGTATTATCCAAGCCCTGAATAAGATAATTAATTATTTCTATGATCAAACTTTCAATACCGCTATTCTTGTTAATACTGCTTTCCTTTGAGTATGCAAATGCTCAACCAGCAAAGAACCAATTTGTTTTAAATGGCAAAATCGTCGGCGTTGAAAATGGGACTATTTATTTAAGTCACTATGATGAAGACTTGAAAACAGGGAAAACAGACAGCTCACTTATAAAGAATGGTCTATTTTCTTTTTCCGGAAAGGTAAACGGACCTACTGTGGCATTTATTAAGTTAAATAAAAGAGAAGCGTTTGGGACAAATGCCACAAATATTTTTTTAGAACCTACTTCAATGAATGTTAGCTTAATCCATAATAATTTTACTGATGCCCATTTAACAGGTTCAAAAACACAAACTGAGTATCAGAAAATAATAATAGAACAAAATGTTATCAGGCAAAACAATATCAATCTCATTAATAAGCTTGAGAAAGCAACCTATGCAGAAAGAAATGTTTTGAATGAACTTTTATCACCAGCTTATGATTCAATGAATAAGGTGGAGTACAGATATTTTTCAGAAAACCCAACAAGCTACTTAACGGGCTACCTGCTTCAATACCATGAAAGAAGGTTGTCTGATGATTCTCTTGCGATGTTTTATAACAGATTGGGAGATGATATTAAGAAATATCCTTTTGCCGAGAGAGTTTATGAAAAAATAAAAATCAAAGAAATTGGCTCAATTGGTTCAAAAGCTGCTAAATTTTTAGCAAAAGATACCAGTAATAATGAATTTTATTCAGGCTTTATAAAAGAAAAATATATACTGCTGGATTTTTGGGCAAGCTGGTGTGTGCCATGCAGGCAGAATAGCCCACATCTAATAGAGCTATATAAAAAATATAAAGACAAAGGCTTACGAATAGTTGGCATAGCAGATGACAGAGATTTAACCAAGTGGAAAGATGCGATAAAAAAGGATAGTACTTTTTTGTGGACTCAGGTGCTTCGAGGTGCAAATCCAGAATTAAAGATGAAAGGTTTGAAAGATGTTGGAGATATTAATGAAAAATTTGGAGTTCATACTTTGCCTACTTACATCTTAATTGACCCTTATGGAGTAATCATTGGAAGATATGGTGAGGATATAGCCGAATTAAGTAAACAATTAGCTAACATTTTTAAATAATCTGGAGCTGGCCATATTAGGCTAAAAGAAAATCTGTAAATTTATTCACAATGAAAACACTAATCTTAGTCCGCCATGCAAAAAGTGATTGGGGAAACCCTTCACTATCCGACAATGAAAGGCCTTTGAATGAAAGAGGAAAAAGAGATGCTCCGGTAATGGCAAAACGATTGTTGGATAAAAAAATCAATATTGATCAGATAATTGCAAGCCCTGCTAAAAGAGCAGCTCGAACAGCAAAATATTTTGCAGAGGCGTTTGATTACAAAAAAGATAAAATAGAGTTTAAAGAAAAGCTTTATCTCGCCGAACCAACTGCTTTTTATGCTACAATAGAAAATGTAAATGATAAGCATGAATGTATAGCCTTGTTCTCTCATAATTTTGGCATTACAGATTTTGCCAATATGCTCACAACTACAAGAATTGATAATATCCCCACCTGTGGAGTATTTGCAGTAAAAGCAGATTGTAATAAATGGAAAGATTTTAAAGAAGCAAAAAAAGAATTTTTGTTTTTTGATTTCCCGAAAGCAATTCAATAATTTTTTAACCTTTTTTAAGAGAGGTAAGAAAGTCTTTAATCCTGTTTTTCAATAAATCGTCCGCCCGCAATTCGGGGAAAGTATAATTAAATACCTTGGCAGTTTTTAAGGCATTCTCCAGCGAAAAATCATTTTGGTTGTAGCAAACGGCAAATCCTTTCTTCATTAAAATATCTGCCAAATATTCTTGTTCTGTTTGACCCGGTGTAGGTATCATAATACTTTTCTTGTGTAACCTTGCAACATCCATCACAGAACTATAGCCGCTTCTGCAAATCACATATTCGGCTTCCTGCATGGCCATATTTAATGCTGCTGCCGGAAGATGATTGAAAACTTTAATCATATCTGTATATGGAATATGCGAAGGCGATAATGGCAAGCCTCTTACAATTGTTGCGGTTCCGTTATAATGACTGATTTCTTTAATTATTTTTTCTTCCAGCATACTTCTTTGTGGCTCGGGGCCAGAGAGTAATACTAATAAGTTATTTTTCTTTTCAGCAATCGTTGTATCGTTTTCAAATCTTGATAGTATGCCAATGTAAAAAATGGGTATGGCTGGTTTTAATTCCGGGTGTGAAAGTTCGCCTGCTAAATTATTTTCATCTCCCCAATCAGGTATCCAACATTCGGTGAATCTATTGATGTATTTGTAATTTCTACTTTGTACAATTTTTTCAGTCCATTTTCCAAATGGACTTTTTATTCTCAACTGATGAGTGATAAAAATGCTGGGAATAGTTGAATGGAAAAGGCCATATCGGTTATCACTGATTATGGCATCAAAATTATATTTGTCAACTACTTTCTTTAGCCACTTATTTTCAAATCTTATTGCCAGGCTTAATTTGGGACTTTGTTGAACCATTTTCCAGAAAAGTCCTTTTTTTGTTTTGGCGTATTTTATTTTGTAACCGGGAAGCTGCAAAAAAGGTAATTCAGGAAACTCTGTTTTAAGTAATTCTTCTTGTGCCCCTTCACCAGCCAACCAGACCTCACAATCCTGCGCCAGCAACTCTTTAATAATCGGAATGCACCTTGTGGCATGGCCAAGGCCCCAGTCCAACGGGGCTAGTAAAATGCGGGATTTTCCGGGTAACTCCCCGTTCGGGAGGTGGGTTTTCTCTTTAATAGGTTGATTCATGTTATTTTTTGCCTTATTTGACCCATTGGCATACTAATTTGTGTGTAAAATAGTTTTAATTTAGAACTTACAAATTATGAAGACATTAAGTAAAATAGCAATTGCGCTGGTATTAATAGTATTTCTGGCAGCTTGTAATAAAAATTATTATTCTGGCACAGGCAAAGGCGGGAAAAATTGTGGCTGCCCCAGTGCAAACCATTGATTTGAAATTAATTTTACGGTATGAATAACTACAATAAGAATTTGCTGATTCTTTTTAATACCGGATGGCTGGATGATAAAGCCATTGAATATAAAGCAGAATGTGTTTGTGCTATTTTACAAACAGTAGAAACTCCCCAAAATTTTTGCACTGCCTTCGAATTGGTAAATCGAAATACAATTACCGGTAAGCCTAAAATTATTTTGAAGGAATCGAAACATTTGAGGTTACGACAGTTCAGGTTTCTTATAAATAAAAATTAACTAAGGAGAGCATCCATTTTCTCTTTCAAATTTTCAATTAAGATAATTTATTTAAGGCCTCTCTCAATTTTCCAATCATTTCACCAATCTCTTCTTTTTTGCAAGTGCCAACACTTAACCTGTACCAAGTTGATGTTTTGGCAGCACCAAATGCATAAAAAGGAACGATAGCTAATCCGGCATTATCTAATAAATAAGAAGTTACTTCGCTTTGATTGGTTAATGATTTACCTTCTGCAGTTTTTTTGCCAACTAAATCAATTTTAATTGTTAAGTATAATGCTGCTTCCGGAGCAATAGCATCAACTGAAAAACCTTCATTTTTTAATTGCATGAAGCCATCATAAATTCCACGAAGTCTTATCTCCAACTCTTTTTTAAAGTTGGTATTGAAATTTTTTATTGCTTCTCTGTTACCCAAAAATTTTGCTACCGCTTTTTGCTCTGCCATTGGTGCCCATGCACCTACATGAGTTAGTATCATCCGCATCTTAGCTATAACCGTTGCAGGTCCCATAGCCCAGCCAACCCGTACACCAGTAGCTGCAAACGATTTGCTGATAGCATCAATAAAGATGGTGTAATCTCTCATGGTAGGACGTAATGTTACTGGGTTGTAATGTTCTATTGCGCCATAAGTTAATTGCCAGTACATTTGATCGTACAAAACATATAACTTCTTTTCGCCTTCACCTCTTCTTGCATTCTCTTCTATCACCAGGTCGCATATTGCCTCTAATGTTTCTTTCTTAAAAGTGGTACCTGTTGGATTTTGTGGTGAGCAGAGAGAAATAAATGTAGCTTCTTGTATAAACGGACGCATATC
>JBDSUW010000159.1:0-4497 GCA_039927535.1 Chitinophagaceae bacterium
ACACAGGAAGAAATATTGAGTACACTGGCAAACCGCCTGATAAGATTGGACAAACAAATCAATGAAACTGAAAAAACAAATTTTGCGGAACAGGCAAACGGGCATACCATCAATCATGTAGTAAAGGAATTGCTAAATGCTTACGATCCGGATACAATTGCCAATATGCAATTGGCAATTAGCAAAAATATGCCGGACGTTTCTCCGGCCGAACTCCATTCACAATTCACTATTCACCATTCAAAATTAATAGAGGATGCTGTACATGTTTTCAACAACCCCGAATTGAGAAATTACATTGTTGATGTTCGCAAAAAATACGACCAGACAATTGATTCTATTAATTTAGATGAAGTAACTAATATCGGTTGGGTAAAGGATCAGGAAAAAGCAGCCGAACTCACCATCAGCAATTTTACCGCATGGATAGAAGCACATAAAGACGAGATAACTGCATTGCAGATTTTTTATGACCAGCCATTCCGGAGAAGAGAGCTGACGTATAAAATGATAAAGGATCTGTATGAAAAAATAAAAACAGAGCAACCTTTAATTGCACCTTCGCATGTATGGAGAGCTTATGAGCAACTGAAAGAAGCCAACGGTTCTGCTAAAAACGAACTGATTGCATTAGTAAGTTTGATACGGAGAGTAAGCGGTATAGACGAAACATTGACCGGTTACGATAAAACGGTGGATCGTAATTTTCAGGCATGGGTATTTAAAAAACAGGCTGGTACTACTACAAAATTTAATGAAGAACAGATGCAATGGCTTCGGATGATAAAAGAGTATGTAGCCAATAGTTTTCATGTGGAGAAAGAAGATTTTGAACTAGACCCTTTTAATAAAAACGGAGGCTTAGGGAAAATGTGGCAATTGTTTGGCGAGCAAACAGATGAAATTATTAATGAATTAAATGAAGTGTTGGCGGCATAAATTTATTATTAGGATAAAAACCTAATAATATCTGATTATCAGCTTTAAATCTAATGAATTGAAAAAAGTTCAATCGAGTATTTTAATTGAAGAGTTAGAAACAGATGGACATAGCCCATTAAAATTTATATGCTCTGATGGTTCGGTTTACTACGTTAAATACCGTTCTGGTAAATCATTTGACAAAAAAGAAATCCATTGTCTCGTTTTTGAAATGATGTGTACGAGATTATTACAAAGATTACACATTCCAGTACCAGAACATGCTTTGGTTTCAATAAGTAAAGATTCTTATGCTCCCGGGCAAATAAAAGTGTACAAAAGATATATAAAACCAGGTGTTATAGGTTGGGGTTCTAAAGAAATTGAACAAACCGACCTAATTAAGGAAATCGAACAAATCCAAAAAAGAAAGGAATTTAATAAACTACTCAATCCGGACGACCTGATAAGAATAGCCATCTTTGACCTCTGGGTGGATAATGCCGACCGCCATTCAGGTAACTATAACTTACTGGTAAAAATGGAGGGCGGAAAACTAAAAATCATCACTATTGACCATGCTTTTACTTTTGGTGGGCTAAAGGGCATGAATATTTTTAACATTACCACACAGCCTTCTCCCCACAGCAAATTGATTGAAAGTCAATATTTCCGGTCAGTCGTAAAACATTTTAGTAAAAATGAACGTTTAGAAATAGCTAACGGGTTCTTATCTTTAATACCTGAACTGGATATTAAAAACCTGGTCAATGAAGTTTTTGCACAAATACCGAAAGAATGGGATACAGACCCGGGATTGAAGAAAAGAGTAATTGATTTTCTTCAATCAGAACAACGTTTTATTGCACTACAACAAATTTGCAAACAGCAGCTACAAAAAAACTTCAGGAGGAAAAAATCATGAAAAGCTTATTATCCATCATTTACCTGCAAACAAATACTGTTTCAGGAGAAAAAATTGCCGTTGGCTTGCTTGTAATCAGCGAGAATGAAGTATTCTTCCAGGTATCTGAACAAAAACTAAAACTTGCAGGTAAATTATCAAATGCCGATGTATTAAAACATGCTGAAATTAGTTTTGGACTTATCAGCAATAAGGTAAATGAGACCAACAAAGAGAATAAAAGTCATACATTACTGAAAAATGATTCCGTATTTACCAAAGAGTATATCAGTTATCTGAATAAATACAGCAAGGGATTAATGCAGTTTGATACACCCAAGTCTTATGCTGGTATAATTGACAAGAAAATATTTAAATCTTTGTTTGAACAATTTGTTGCTGTGTGGGAAGAGAAACCGGAGAATGCTAAAAAGAATATTCTATTTCATACTGTAATAAAGAAACAGTTGAATAAACCAGTTTTTAAACAAAAAGTGGATATTGACTATACTTTGCAGCCGGAAAAAATAAAAGGCTTGTTGCTACCGCAGGATATTACATTGATAAGTAAAAACGGAAATATACTGGCCGCCCAGGCTATTGATTTTACTACCAGCGAAGAAGTAATTACAAAACATACTTATGAGCTTGAAGTAATAGTTCATTGTCTTGAAAAACTGGGGCAAAAGAAAATCAAGAAAACACATAAAGGCAGTTACTATCTGTTATTTAATAAGCCTGTTAAAAACAGCCCTCAGGAAAAACTGCTCAATGATATAAAAAAGACAAAGTCTGGTATTATGAATATTGAAGAAGCCGGTTATATAGAGGTGCTGGAAGACAAATTGCAAAAAGATCCTTACAGCAAATTTTCTGTTTTTGCAGAAACTCTTTAAAAATATTGATTAAATGAAATTGCCTCCTGTACTGGAGGCTTTTTTATTCCAGGAAGCTTAATTTTATTTGATATTATTAATAAATTGAATGAAGTGCTGGCGGTATAAAAAAAGTCCGCAACTGCACTAATTCTGAAATTATTATCAGAAGACGACATGGAGTCGACCTTCATGCAGAGAAGACTTATAGAACAAAAATAGTAAATGTTTAAATGAACAAACAAAATAACGATACAAAACAATTACCTAAAGACTGGAAAATAGTAAAGCTGAATGAAGCCGGGAAAATCATTTCTGGTGGAACCCCTTCTACAGCTATTCAAGAATATTGGAATGGAAATATAAATTGGATTTCACCAGCAGATTTAACTGGATATAAAAAGAAGACAATAATCAAAGGAGCTAAATCAATTACTGATTCCGGATTAAAAAATTCATCTGCTCGTTTGATGCCTGCAGGTTCCGTTTTATTTTCGTCAAGAGCACCGATTGGTTATGTAGCAATCGCCGCTGATGAACTTTCCACAAATCAAGGTTTCAAAAGTATTATACCTAATGAAAATGTTCAAAGCGAATTCTTGTATTACTTTTTGAAAGCATCGAAACAAAGTGCTGAGAAAGTTGCAAGTGGTACAACGTTTAAAGAAATTTCATTATCGAAATTTTCAGAATTAGATTTTCCTCTTCCCCCTAAGCCCACCCAACAAGCCATTGTTTCCAAAATAGAAGAACTCTTTAGTGAGTTAGACAAAGGCATCGAAAACCTGCACACCGCCCAACAGCAACTAAAAACCTACCGGCAGTCGGTATTAAAATGGGCATTTGAGGGAAAGCTGACTAATGAGAATGTTAAGGAAGGAGAATTGCCGACGGGGTGGAAACTAGTGCAAATAAAAGACGTTGCCGAAACTTATGGTGGATATGCTTTTAAGAGTGGTGAATTTAAAACTCAAGGAAAGTATCAGGTGTTGCGTATGGGAAATGTAAGGCCAGGAATTTTACGCTACGATGAAAGCCCTGTGTTTTTAAATAAAGTTGATGAGAATGTACTAAGTCGTTCATTGCTTCAAATAAATGATATTATAATTACTCAAACAGGCACAAGAAAAAAAAGAGATTATGGGTTCACTGTTTTAATCCCTAAAACTAATCTGTTATTAAATCAACGGATTGCTGCAATAAGATTTAAAGAAAAATATTTACCGAAGTTTTTTCTTTACTTCTCTTGGACAGATTTATTTAAAGATCAGTTCTTCGAAAATGAAACTGGTAATGTTGGACAAGGAAATGTAGGCATGAAGGCTGTAACCGAAACATTAATTCCTTTCTGCTCAATTGACGAACAACACAACATCGTCCAGGCCATCGAAAGCCGCCTCAGCGTAGCCGATAAAATGGAAGAAAGCATAACCCAAAGCCTGCAACAGGCAGAGGCATTAAGGCAAAGTATTTTAAAAAAGGCGTTTGAGGGAAAATTAATTTAACCGTATGAATGTAATAAGCAGAAGTGCCATTACTATAACACACAAAAAGCCATATATAGATTGGAACAATGCTTTGTTTCCGGATTTGCCCTTGCATGAAAATGTGATAGGCGAATCTAAAACCTATTTAATAGATGAGTTAGTTAATAATGCAGATGATGTAATAAAAAAACATTACAAACAAATATTTGAAACAGAGCTTGAAGGTATTTGTATAGATGAAAATGAATGGCCGGCCAAGCTGACTTTTAAACTGTTTAACGAATGGTTTAGCTACGAGATAAGCGATTGG
>JBDSUW010000160.1:0-2588 GCA_039927535.1 Chitinophagaceae bacterium
ATTAAAAAATTTTCCCGTGATATATTTTGTATAAGGCTTAAGGTTTTTTGAAACGGCGTAAAGCGAATCCGCTACTCTAAAGGGCTTGCGTGTTAGATAGCGAGTAAGCAAGGTTGATAGTCCGACCTTGCCGCCGCCATTGTAACGGATATCAAGAACAAGGTTATTTATTTCTTTCTTCTCCAATGTTTTAAAACTTTGCCTGAAAAACTGCCGGAGCCTTCCCTTTGAAAATGTATGTAAGGTCATTACGGCGAAAGTCCCGCTGCTGTCAATAGTCAATGAACGATAACCGGAACGGCGACTTACTTTCGGTGTTACACTACGCGGTGGCCTGGCTGTGCGGGGTTTCTTTACTGAATCTATTGTTGGGGTATACAAGGGTATAGAAGTTGTGTTAGCAATACCGGTGCTATCAATATATGAAACCATGTATGTTTTGCTGAGCCCGTAAATGTTCCTGTGGTAATAGGGAAAGTTGGCACTCATCCTTATATAGTTGTTGCTTGTGGCATTCCCATCCTGAGGTAAATAGTCGAACATTTTTTGCGATAATTCACTTGCCGAAAGGCCATTTACCGAAGTAATCAATGTGCCGCGTTTGATGATGCTGTCTTTGCGATTGAGGTTAACCATTACAAACATGCTGTCGTTCCATATTTTCATAAACAACGGAAAAGATGGAATCTTTTTATTCGCCATCCACTTTGAATAATCCTTGCTGAAGCTGACACTGGTGTGCCCGCATTTTATTTTGTTTACGAGCGGGGCAAGTACTTTCCATGCAAATTGTTGCTCCGTCATGCTATCGTTGATTGCACTTTTGTACTTTTCAAAATACATGTCCATACTGTCCTTAGAGGTGTACCAATAAAGTGAAGGATGTTTGTGTTCGAGGATTTCTCTTAAAAGATTATAATCTTTTAAGAGTGTAAGGCGATCATATTTGTTAGAAGGAGAATAGTTTTTTTTTGTGGCTGTACACGAAAACATAAATAAACCCAGCGTGATCAATAGTGCAGCAAAAACTTTATCCATATATGTTTGCAAAATACAGATTGAAATTAAAGATAATTAAGTTAAAGAAATGCAATTGCGTACGCCAGCCCGCAAATGCGCCAGGCAGCAGGAGATTTACATGGACCCTGAAAATGCTCATGTATTTATACCACTTCCTTTTCGGCTTCCATTGTCTGCCCGAACAATGGTTGTCATTGTATGTAAAACATTCTGCATGATTACCTGCAACTGTTCGTCTTTCTGCTGCATACTTTTTATCATCGCGTTCAACAGGTCTTTTTCCAGGAACGATTGCTGGTATTTATTGTCTTGCACATTAGAAGTCAATGACGCGGAGAAGTTTTCCTGCGGATCGCAAAATAATTGTTCCACTGAAATATTCAGGCCAGTGGAGATGTCTTCCAGTTGGCTCAGCGTAATATCTGTGTTATTATTTTCGATGTTGCTGATGGCCGCTTCCGACAATTCAAGAATTACAGCAAGTTCCTTTTGCTTAATTCCTTTAAGATTTCTCCACTTCCGGATGTTGCCTCCGATTTTTAATTTGTATCCTCCATTTAAATAATTCCGACTTTTCATAATGTTTTTTTAAACGTAAACTTAATAAACCCTGGCACAAACTAAACATAGTTTGGTACATTAAAAACTGTGAAAAGCCCCTGTTTTTTTTGTTTAGTTCCACACTGATCCTGGTAATAAAATATAGTCATTTACTTAAGATTCTTCAATGATAAAATTGCAGATTTCCTTTTTTCAGCGCCACTTTTACAATAAACAATTTTATGAAACAGTTCATTGCTTTGTGTTGGTGGATGTTAATATTTATGGCACCAACATCAGCTCAAAATGATATGCAGGTGTACATCAGCACAGACAAAGGGATATTAACCCTGTCCAAAAATGCTGCTGGTAAAGATGTTATAATAATAAGTATGGATTGTTGGGATGAGATGGTTGCCGGAACAAAATACACTTCCCGTAATTTGGCTTTTGCTCACAAGCTGGATGTTTGTCTTGAGATAGCAAATAAGAAAAAAGGCTTCTGTAAAAACGGAATAGGATTTGGTTGCAGCATTTATGATTGCCCGGAATATAAGTCCCTGATTCGCCGCAATGTCAATCATTACCAAAGAATCTGCTCAGTCACTTTATGGAAATTAAAGGGAGTTGTAAAGCTTGTGTTTAATGATAGAGTAGATTGGCAAAGCCTTGCCCGTATTAGATAGCAGAAACCCAAATTATTATTTAGTTATTAAAACAGCATATGAAAAAGATACTTTTGATTATAGGTGTAGCATGTTTGTGTGAAATTCAAATGCCGGTACAAGCACAAACTTATTTTCGTGGCGAACAAACGGTAATACAACCTTTACAGGTGATGATAGAAAACTTTACTACGATAACGCTTCCGAAAGAAGTTACTGAAGATCCCAATGCCAATCATTTTGACAGAAATAATGTGTATACATATTTACAACTTTTGCGGGACGGTTGGGACAAGACTTACCAGCTTGTTTTTCAAACGACCTTTTCCGGAAAAATTATATACCTGGCTTACGGCAATAGCC
>JBDSUW010000161.1:0-1545 GCA_039927535.1 Chitinophagaceae bacterium
TGAGGTTTTGAATAATACAATCAGAAAAAAATACTTGACCAAAAACACGGTTGGCTATTCTTTAAACGCATTGATTGAGTATGAACATCCGCTAGATATCTTTTCACATCTTCTTATTGGAGCTGAAGGAACATTGGCATTCATTGCAGAGGCGGTTCTTGAAACCATACCAGAAGAACCTTTTAAAGCAACCGCACTTTTATATTTTCCCGATATATATGCTGCTTGTAAGGCCGTCTTGCCATTAAAGGAAATTGGGGCAGCAATGGTTGAGTTGATGGATCGAAGTTCTTTAAGAGCTGTTGAAGGATTGGAAGGAATGGACCCTTTTGCAAAAACAGTACCGGATGGTGCAGCAGCGTTATTGATAGAGTTTCAAAAAAACACACTTGCAGAAATCGAAAAACAAATAAATGCTTTTCTTTTAGCAACAGGTGAACTTTCTATGCTGAATACACCTGTTTTTACTACTGATAAAAAGGAAAGGGAATTTCTATGGAAAGTACGGAAAGGATTATTTCCGGCTGTAGGTGCTGTCAGAAAATCGGGTACAACTGTTATTCTCGAAGATGTAGTTTTTTCATTAGATATTCTGGGTGATGCAATCCTGGATTTACAGCAGCTTTTTAGAAAATATAATTATCTCAATGCAATAATATTCGGGCATGCAAAAGATGGTAATATTCATTTTGTAGTAACTCAATCTTTTGATTCACCGGCCGAGATAGAGAGATACAACCTTTTTTTACATGATGTGGTACAACTAGTTGTAAATAAATACAACGGTTCACTGAAAGCAGAACATGGTACTGGTAGAAATATGGCTCCTTTTGTAGAAACTGAATGGGGAGGAGATGCATACAAGATCATGAAGCGGATTAAAGCAGCAAGCGACCCTTCTTCTTTACTGAACCCCGGAGTAATTATTAATGATGATAAAAACGTTCATATTAAAAATCTCAAGAATCTTCCTACAGTCGAAGAAGAAGTAGATAAATGTATAGAATGCGGATATTGTGAGCCGGTTTGCCCAAGCAGAAATATAACACTTACTCCAAGGCGAAGAATAGTAGTTAGGAGAGAATTAGCAAAATTAAAAAATACTGGAAATAATAAAAAACACAAGCAATTATTGACTGAGTATCAATATGACGGTCTGGATACTTGCGCTGTTGATGGACTATGTGCCAATGCCTGTCCGGTGGATATAAATACGGGAGATTTAGTTAAAAGATTAAGAAGAGAAAATCATACTGGCTTTGCCAACAGGATGGCTTTACTTGTTGCTAAAAATTTTAAAGCAACTGAAAAGATTATTCGCAATGGTTTAAAAACAGGGATTTTTTTTAATAAGTTGACAGGTAAAAAAACGATGACAAAAGCTACAAGATTGATGAGGAAAATAATCCCATCAACACCTTTATGGACAGCTCAACTTTTATCACCACCAGCTCTTAATGTAATAAATAACAAAAAGAACAACATACCTGCAACAATAGAAAAGAACACAACCACTATTGTGTATTTCCCAAGTTGCATTTCAAG
>JBDSUW010000162.1:0-20714 GCA_039927535.1 Chitinophagaceae bacterium
CTTGTCCATTTAGAATCAACAGTTGCATTGTTAAAAAAAAGAAAAGAATATATTTCATATTAAACTTTCAGAAAGTGAATATCGGCAATCAAATCATTTTAACAAAATCAAAAACAACTTTTTGAAGGTCTGGCACAATCTTGTTATTAGTTATTCGACAAAAATAATTTTTACAAGTTAAATCGAATGGTATGAAAAGAATATTTACACTTTCAGCGATACTGTTACTTACTACAGTATTAATTAGCAGTTGCTACCGTGACAATTCGGTTGGGAACAATAACGAAAACCAGTGGCTGAGCAAAGAGCAGGGCGAAGTAATATATAGCGATAGCTATTGTAACTACTATGTTGTAGAAACGTACTATGGTTACAATGTTGTTCGCTCATACGCTGGATATATGCCTTATGAAGGAACAATTGTGTATGGCAACTTCAGCAGCCGCGGTACAAGAGAAATGTACAACTATTCAAGTGGGTTTGTATTTACCGGCACTGTTACTGACTATTGGTTAACCTATACAGAAGCTCAGGATGCACTGGATTATTACTGTCCTCTTTATGGAAAAGGTGATGGTGCAAAAAGAGTTTTCAAAGAATCAACTATTAAAAAGAAATAACCCTGATAACTAAGACTAAGCCACCGCCATTAATTTGGTGGTGGCTTTTATTTGTTTTGTATTTTTTTGAGAGAAGCATTAATTAGCTTAAGAGTTATGTCATCGTTTAATTTCACAGGTACAAATTTTTCTCCAATTATTTTCTCATAAAGTTCTATATATCTTTTTGAAATGGTATCAATCCATTGGTCTGTCATTGCAGGAACTAATTGTCCTTCTTTACCCATAAAATTATTTTCAATAAGCCATTCCCTTACAAATTCTTTACTCAGTTGCTTTTGCTTTTCACCATTCGCTAGTCTTTCCTCAAAACCTTCAGCATAAAAATACCGGGACGAATCAGGTGTATGGATTTCATCCATTAAGTAAATTGTGTCGCCAATTTTTCCGAACTCATATTTTGTGTCTACGAGTATCAGCCCTTGTTTTGCCGCAATTTCTTTTCCTTTTGTAAATAGCTTGAAAGTAAAATCTTTTAAAATATTCCATTCTGTTTCAGAAGTCAAGCCAGTTTTTACAATTTCTTCGGCTGAGATATCTTCGTCATGCCCTTCAGATGCTTTGGTACTTGGTGTAATGATGGGAGCAGGGAAGTAGTCATTTTCCTTCATTCCATCCGGCATCTCAATACCGCATAAAGTCCTTTGCCCGGTAGAATAAGTTCGCCATGCATGACCAGTTAGGTTACCTCTTACAACCATTTCAACTTTGATAGGCTCGCATTTTTTGCCGATCGAAGCATTAGGTGCTGGTACTGCAATAAGCCAGTTGGGGCAAATATCCTTGGTCTCATTTAGCATATATGCAGCAATCTGGTTCAGAACTTGTCCTTTGTAAGGAATGGGTCGGGGTAGAATGACATCAAAGGCAGAGATGCGATCAGAAGCAAGCATTATCAAAAGGTCTTCCTTAATTGTGTAAACATCCCTTACTTTTCCGCTGTAAAAAGCTGTTTGTTCCGGGAAAGAAAACTGGCTCATAATAAAAAATGTGAAATGATTAAAAAGGCGAAACTACGGAGTTCTGAGGTTTGAACAACCTGCCATATTTTGGGTGGCTGGTTAACCCGATTAACTTAAAAATTAAATTTTTAGATAAACTATACAAAGCTTATTTTTCCATCAAATTCCAAAACTTAAATCCCTAATTATGAGAAAACGCTATAACGTTTTTGCTGCCTTTATCATTAGCTGTATGTCTTTTATTACTGCTAATGCACAAACTGTTACCATTTCTGGTACAGTAACAAACAATACCAGTAAAGAAATAGTTCCAGCAGTATCTGTTGTTGTAAAAGGAACATCAAAAGGAACGTACACTAATTCTAATGGCGAATTCACTCTCAAGGTGAATAAGTTGCCTGTAGTTCTTACATTCAGCTCTATTGGTTTTGATAGTCAGGATATTACTGTTTCAGATGCTTCCAAATCAATCGAAGTAGATATTAAAGTAAACAATGCTTTGGGGCAAGAAGTAGTTATTGCTGCAACAAGGGCACCTTCAAAAATTCTGGAGTCACCTATCACTATTGAAAGAATTACTAACGCAGATATTAAAAATTCTCCTGCATCTAACTATT
The DNA here is from genome assembly GCA_039927535.1 of Chitinophagaceae bacterium. Classification (GTDB taxonomy): domain Bacteria; phylum Bacteroidota; class Bacteroidia; order Chitinophagales; family Chitinophagaceae; genus JJ008. The sequence goes on from JBDSUW010000162.1 coordinate 2,200, forward strand.
ATGAAATATTAGGAAATGTAAAAGGAGTTGATTTAACTACATCTTCTTTAACCTTTAAAACTGTAAGTACAAGAGGGTTTAATGGTAGTGGTAATCTTAGATTTAACCAGATAGTTGATGGTATGGATAATCAAGCTCCAGGATTAAATTTTTCTGTAGGTAGTGTTATAGGTCTTACTGAACTCGATGTGGAAAGCATGGAACTTTTACCCGGTGCCTCTTCAGCTTTATACGGACCCGGTGGAATGAATGGAACGCTGATTATAAACAGTAAAAACCCATTTAAATTTCAAGGATTTTCTTTCTTGGCAAAGACGGGTATTATGCACACAGATCAAAAATACCGTAACGCATCCCCTTATTATAATTGGAGTGCAAGATTGGCAAAAGCAATTGGAAATAAATTTGCTTTTAAGTTAAACATGGAGCTAGTTAAAGCAAACGACTTGTTGGCAGCAGACGATCGAAATTTTGCTAGAACGGGAACTACCGGTAAAATTGTACCCGGCAGTAGAACAAGTGACCCGAATTATAATGGAGTAAATATTTATGGTGACGAAACATCAGCTGATATCCGTGCTGTTTTAAGTGGCATTGCAGCACAAGCCCCATTCCTTGCACCTTTTATAGCTACCCTTTCAGCAAATCCTATTAACGTTTCCAGGACTGGGTATAAAGAGATAGATATTGTAGATCCTGAAACACTGAATTACAAAATCGCAGGTGCTTTACATTATAAATTAACATCTAAAATCGAAGCCATTTTTAGCGGATACTGGGGTACTGGAAAAAGCGTTTATACTGGTAGCGACAGATATGCATTAAAGGGATTAAAAATGGGACAGTATAAGCTTGAGTTAAATCACCCTAACTGGTTTTTAAGAGGTTATACTACTCAGGAAAATGCAGGCGAAACATATAATTCAACAGTAGCTACACAATTATTTAATGAGGCATGGAAACCAAGTCCGGGTTCTACAGGGTGGTTTGCACAATATGGTCAGGCTTATCTTAGTTCAAAACTTGCCGGCGCAATTGATATAGATGCTCACAATCAGGCGAGAGCAATTGCAGATATTGGACGACCAGTACCTGGATCTCAACAATTTAAAACAATATTTAATGATGTTATAAGTAAGCCAATTCCTAAGGGAGGTAAATTTATTGATCAAACAGACCTTTATAATTATGAAGGACAATATAATCTTTCTCACATAACCGGAAGTTTTGCCGATGTATTGGTGGGGGCTAATTATAAAAAGTATGTATTAAATTCTCGAGGCACATTATTTGCAGATTCAGCAGGAACTATAGGTATTAGTGAATTTGGTGCTTATGTTCAGGTTTCTAAAGGCTTTGCTCAGAACAAAATAAAGCTTAGTGTGTCTGGTCGATATGATAAGAACGAAAATTTCTCTGGTAAATTTACTCCCAGAGCTACAATGGTTATTAATGTAGCCAAGAATAATAACTTACGTTTCTCATACCAAACAGCCTATCGTTTCCCTTCAACTCAAAATCAATGGATTAATCTTGCAGTTGGGGGTGGAACCAGATTAATTGGTGGACTGCCGACATTCAGAGATTTTTATAAATTCAATACAAATCCTGTTTATAGTTTGGAAAGTGTTATAGGAGGGTCGCCTAAAACACCCACCTTTAGTGAATTTAAACCTGAATCTGTAAAATCCTATGAAGCTGGTTATAAAGGACTGATAGCAAATGGAAAATTATTAATCGACCTATATGGATATCTTGGTAACTATACTGATTTTATTAGTAGTATGGTATTACTTCAAGCAAATTCTGGTAATCCGGCTGATTTAGCAGATCCTTCTAAAAGAACTGCATACTCAGTGTCTGTAAATGCTCCTCAAAAGGTAAAAACTTCTGGATATGGACTTGGTATTGATTACCGCTTTTATAAAAAGTTCTCGTTCACTTCCAATTTCTCTTCTGATATTTTAGGTGATTTACCTGTCGGATTTGTTTCTTACTTCAATACACCAAAGTACAGGTTTAATATAGGATTGTCTAACAATGGCTTTGGAAAGGATCAAGCTTTTGGATTCAATATCGCTTATAAGTGGCAAGATAAATTCTTTTATCAGGGAACATTTATAACGGGCAATATAGAAGCTGTACAAACAGTAGATGCCCAAATAAGTTATAAAATTCCTTTATCAAAATCACAACTGAGAATTGGTGCTAATAATCTATTAAATCAATATTATAGAAATGCAGCGGGTAACCCTTCCATTGGTGGGTTATACTATGTAAGTTATGGCTATAATATTTTTTAAAAACTCATTGAAATTTTATTCATAAAATATAATATTATGTTTCAGATAAATAAAAACCTAAAATTACTCCCCGCTATTTTTTTGTTTTTAGTTTCCTTTTTTATGTTTACTTCTTGTAACAAAGAATTTGATAAAGCAGGAGGGGAAATTACTTTCCCGCCTAATGGTACAACTCCAACTTTAGCTACTTTGTTGGATGCTTCAGATATGACTATTTTAAAAGCAGCAGTTACAAAGGCAGGTCTATTACCATCTTTGTCAAACACTTCATTACGTTTTACCTTATTTGCTCCTAATGATGCTGCAATGACTAGTTCAGGTATTTCACTTGCAGTTATTAATGCTTTGTCTGTAAGCACGGTTACTTCTTTGATGCAATATCATGTTGTTCCACAAGTTGTTTCAACTGCTAGCATTCCAACTACGTTTCCAAATTTGCAGTATCCTACCTTATTAAATCCGGCTCCTGCTTTAAGTGCCTTGTTAAGATTGACCACTTTTCCTTCCAGAAGAGCAAATGGTATTTGGGTAAACAATATTCCAATAACCGTTCCTGATATACAGGCCGTAAACGGAGTAATGCATAAGGTAGCACTGGTTGTATCGCCACCCTCTCGTTATGTTTACGACAGAATAAATACAGATGCTGATTTGTCAATTTTTAAAGCCGCTATTATCCGGGCTGATGAAGGCTTGGCACCAACAAGTCCTACGAGTATCATTGGCGTAATGAATAATATAGGTGCAAATTTAACAGTATATGCTCCAAGCAATCAAGCTTTTAAAAACCTGATTAGTGCCCTAACGATGGGAATGATCCCTACAAATGCGCCAGATGCTACTTATATTTCATTTTTAGCTTCTAATAATGTAACTACTCAAACTGTACGGGGAATAGTCGTGTACCATATTACTTTATCAAGAGCTTTTACCAATAATATTCCCATTACAGCATTGAGTATACCAACATTTTTGAATCTTGGAATACCCTCTCATCCAGGAATAACTATTGCAAGTACTTTTACCGGACCTTCAGTTTCTGCTGCCACGGTAAAAGGTGTAGCGAATGCCACGGCATCTAATATTGCTATAAATCCAACACCAGATCCTGCTGGCACCAGTGACCAACATTTTTTAAATGGGGTTATACATAAAATTGATCAGGTATTATTACCACAATAAAAAAAACTGGGTTTTAAGTATATAGGTTCCGCTTCGGCGGAACCTTCTTTTTTTGTAAAGCTTAGTTCTTTTTAATTTCTTACCTGTCTCGATATTATAGATGGAATTAGTAAACTTGGTTTTGTAAATTAAAAACTATTTAGGTTTAAATAATAGTAAAAGCATGTTAGTTTAAAACCTTACTTGTTTGTCCTATCATATATCCATTATGATAGACCTGAAGTTTATAATTGCCTTTCAGATAATCATCCGCATTGAGGGAGAAAAGTAGTTTTTTGTTTTCACCTCTTTCGTAATCAAACCTTACTTTTCTGGTGTAGCTTTTTTTACCTTCTTTACGGGTGTCAATAGAGAATGCGTCCCAAACATCAGTTTTTAAAACTTTACCATCTGGTTGTGTTATTATTACAAACACTTCGGAAACAGGCTCATCACTTATATTATTTTGAACAGAAAATGAAACAACAAGCTTGCTTACTTTGTCTGCGGTACTTGTTTCCTTTTCCTTGTCGTTTCTAACCGTTACAGGGGTAAGTGAAATGTCTGAAACATTAAAAGTAGAAGCAATTACTACTTTTTCTGATAGAGCTTTGTTTTCATTTGTTAGTTGTTGCACATTGCCTTCCATACTCTTCATCTGAATATTCACATTATTCAGCACAGCACTTATTTGCTGTTTTTCTTCTTCTATACTATTGTTTTTACTATTTAATTCCTGTACCAATTGTTGCAACTCTGTAGTTTTTTTTCTGGCTAACTCAAGGTCTTCTTTTTTTACATTATTTTTTTTGAGAATAGCAGTTATTTCTGATTTAAGCCTGTAGATCTCAGACAATTTGTTGCCCAGTTCGCCTTTAATTAATCCGGCATTACTCTTTGTTGAGTCCAACTCGGCATCCAGATTATTAATTGTTGAGGAATATAATTTGTGCAAAGAATCCTGAACGCCTTCTGCAACAGCTATAGAATCTTTAATAAATATTTCAGTCTTTAGTTTACTGTATTTTGTTTTGTCGTATAAATGATATATCCAGGTACTTATCAGGCCGAATGAAAGTAATACCAGTAAAAGACTTTTAGTATCTCTCATATTCCTAACTATGGATTTGGATTATAAAAGTAGTTATAGATAATTTTAGCTGTTGAAAATATTTCATACTATTGAGCAATGATTTGATCTACATATGCCGACACCCAACCAACCTGTCCGTTTTTTACCAGGTAAAAATGTTTGGTAGCAAAGGAAGATTCAAATTGTCGCATTATTTTTAATAGCAAACCAGACCCTGCCATTAATGCTTTTTGATCAAACACTTTATGAACCTGATTTACTGCTTTTATAATTACATCTTTTTCTTCTTTTCTATTTACATTACCAGAAAGGAATGAAGCACTTATCGCTGTATAGTTGCTATATGCTTTTTCAACAAACTTTTTTACTTCATCATAACTAACAGACACGATGGGATTTTCTATTAGTTCAGGATGGGTAAGGGTAGCTATAGCCCAGGCAATACCACCACTTACTGCAATGTTGTCGCTTAAAGGGTAAGCACCACTTGCATTTACAGCATACACAATGTCAGTTTCTTCTGCACCGCCCAATACTCTTTGTAAATGCTTATCATAATTAGGGAGTCCGTGGTCGTCTTCACATCTCTTTTCTGTAGCGTTAGCAACACTTTTGGTACCCCAGTTCATTTCGAAGAGTTTAAAGGTTTTAGTATCTCCATAAGGGAAAAAGCCACCTTTGGTATTACCGCTGCCAATATCTATAAGAAATGTTGAATAACGTCTTGACTCTGGCACTATCCCTAAGTGAGATAACTTTGCCTCTTTCATTACATCAACAATTTCTACTTTACGGTCTGGTTCATTTATTTTAAGACGAAAAGAGTCAATCAGTTTTTGCACCCATTCTGTTTTCTTATCTTTTTCTGCCTGCATTTTTACTCCACTGCTGATCACAGTAAATATATTTTCTGATGGGATTTTGAAATCATTTATTGCCGTGATAAATAAAGCATAAAGCCCATTAAGTGTTGCAGAAAAAGTAGCATCTGAAAAACTGATAAAATCGGTATTGACAGAAGTGTCTTTTATAATATTTATAGCACCGCTTTTTTGTGCATTCTTTCCTATTTCAATCATACTCATTTTTACGCCTTTGGAACCAACCTCAATGCCTGTGTAAACAGTAGCATTGTTATATTTTTTTTTCACACTATTCTGAGAAAAACAAAAAATGGTAAAAAGAGAGCAGCAAAAAAAAAGAATTGACTTGCGAAATATTTTATTAGGCATGGGCACTATTTAAGTAGCTATAAAATTAAGCCTTTGGTAAGCAGTATGCAGTTAGATTTGCCCTGATAGATTAATATGTGCAAAATATGTGTTTAACTCTGATGAATTAATTGATTTGAATAATTTCCAAACTTAGAATTAAAATCAAGATCAATAAAAAAACCGTCTTGCTTGAGGCGAGACGGTTGTACTTAGAAATTCACTTTTTTGTATTATCCAAATAATCCACCTTTTTTTAGACTTCTTACACCTTCACCAATTTTGAAGCCATTATGATAAATTTCAATTTTATAATTTCCTGTTTCAAAACCGTCTTGAGTAATTGGAAACTGTACTGGTTTACGGGTGCCTTGTACATAATTTACAGGAATTTTTGCTGTAAAATTTTTATCTCCATCCGTTCTGGTGTTTAATACATTACCACTGGAAATAACTTTACCATCAGGAGCAGTAACAATTAAGTACATATCTGCAGGTCCTGACATTGCAATCCTGTTTTCAACATCAAACGAAACAACAAGTTTGTCTACTCTTTTAGCCGTAGAAGTAGTTTTTTCTTTTCCACTCTTTTTCTCATTCACCGGAACAATCTGGATATTTGAAGCTGAGAAAGTAGAAGCTACATCTACAGTTTTTGCAAGAGTTTCTGTTTCTGTTTTAGAAGTAGCCAAGTTGGTTTCAAGATCAGATTTTTCTTGAGTTAATGTTGTATTTGAGGCAGTTAAAACCTGATTATCTCCTGTAAGCTTTGTTATTTCTTCTTCCATACCGCTGATTCTTGCATTTAAATCAGCAATCATGTTTCTAGCCTTTGTTAACTGAGCCTGAGTTGAATTTTTGTCGTTCAGTATTTTGCGGATTTCAGCTTTTTTTGCATCAATATCTTTCTGACTATTTGTAAGCTGACCTTCAAGATTATTATTAGCACCAGTCACAGAATCCAGACGAGCCAATGCATTGTCAAACTCACGATGAATATCAGTCTTGGCGGAGTCTAATGAAGAAATCTGAGTTTGTTGTTGCTCAATTGTTTCACCTGATTTGTTTTTGTCCCATAACAAATATCCCCAAGAGCCTAATAAGAAGGCTGCTAATACTCCTATTACGATGTTTTTGTTATTATTGTTTTTTGGTGGTGTAGAAGGTGTTGTTGTTGATGCTGATGGATAATTTGTATTTGTCATAAAAAAGGAATTTGAATTTAGTTGCCTGCTTTAGTTTGAATTGAAAAACAAGACCTAAGCTAAGTTGGTTAAAGCAACCTTTATTACTAAATTCTGTTAAAAAATTTGATTTCAGGTCTGCAAAATTCGAAAACCGTGCCAAAAACATAGCAGCTTGTTCTTGTGCGGTGGATTTCTTTGGTAAGTAGCCATACTGAAAGCCTGTATCTTAGCGGCTTATGAGTGTGGACAAGATAATAAATGAATGGAAGAAAAAATCTTTTAAGCCTGTGTACTGGTTTGAAGGAGAGGAAGAGTTTTTTATTGACAAGGCGATTGAATACGCAGAACATCATATTCTAAGTGAAAGCGAATCTTCATTTAACCTCAGTATTTTTTATGGTAAGGACGCCAACTGGCCCGACATTATCAATGCTTGCAAACGATATCCCATGTTTGCAGAAAGACAGGTAGTGCTTTTAAAAGAAGCGCAGCAAATGCGGGATGTTGAAAAATTAGAGTCATATATAGATAATCCTCTGTCATCAACTGTATTTGTTGTATCATATAAAGATAAAAAGCTCGATGCCAGAAAGAAGTTTACAAAACTGGTTAAAGAAAAGGGGGTTTTGGTTAGCACAAAAAAAATGTATGATAAAGAGCTGCCTCAATGGACACAGGAATTATTGCAGACAAAAGGGTTAACGATTTCTCCGAAAGGCCTTGCTTTATTGGTAGATCATATTGGAAACGATTTGACCCGCATCGAAAATGAAATTGATAAACTGTCTGTTAATCTTGGAAAACGAACTAATATTACTGAGGACGATATTGAAAAATATATTGGCGTAAGCAAGGAGTTTAATGTATTTGAATTGCAAGCTGCATTGGGAGCAAAAGATTTATCCCGGAGCATTCGCATTATTCAATATTTTGAAGCCAATCCAAAGGCGGCGCCAATACAATTGGTTTTGCCATCTTTATATAGCTTCTTTAGTAAAGTGTTTATGATTTTTGGTGCTGGCACTCAGGATGAAAGAGCAATAGCCACAGCAATTGGCGTAAATCCTTTTTTTATGAAAGACTATATGCAGGCTGCCAGGCTTTACACTTACCCCGGGGTTGAAAAAGCTTTGCTTTTGCTGCACAATTATAACCTTAAAAGTGTTGGTGTTGGCAGCACAGGCACGGAAGATGGTTCGTTACTGAAAGAAATGGTTATAAAAATAATGTCCTGACCTTTTTGCTATTTGAATATGTTCTTTGCCCTTTCTTTGTGCAACTTTAGAATAAACTATCGCATCAACATCATCAACAAAATAACCAAATGAAAAAAATACTATTTGCATTTTTAGCAGCAACTGTACTGATGCTTACAAGTTGCCTTGAAACAGTTCAGGAAATTACCATAAAAGAAGACGGAAGCGGTACTATGAGTTCCACAAGTGATATGGGTGGAATATTGGGAATGGTTAAGCAAATGGGTGGCGGTGCAGAAATGGAGAAGATGGCTGGTAAAAAAATGGATACAACTTTTGCAATGGCAACTATGATAGACAGCATTGAAAATATATCCGACGCTGAAAAAGCATTGATGAAAAATGGCACAATGGATGTGAAAATAAGTTTAGCTGATGAGCAATTCATTACAAAAATCAATTTTCCGTTTTTAAAATATGATGACATTGGAGAATTGAATAAATTGACCAACAAGGTTACTGGTTCTGCCATAAAAGATCAGATGGCAAAAGTACCAACAGAAGACATGAAAGGAATGGGAGAAATGCCTGATCCAACTTCTTTCGATGACTATTTTGATATGAAATTTACAAATGACAAGATTGAAAGAACAATTAATAAAGAGAAGTATGCAAAGGCAGAAAATGATGAGTATCTGCAAGGGATTAAGCAGGCTTCTGCCATGGGCATGAATGTTACAGCTACATTAATAATCAATTTACCAAGACCTGCAGAAAAAATTGAAGGTAAGAATGCAATATTATCAGATGATAAAAAGAAGATAACTGTGAAAGTTAATATTGATGACTTCTTTGATCATCCTGAAAAATTGGAATTTAAAGTGAAGTTTTAAGGAATAATTTCTAATAAAAGAAAACCGGTCTCGCCTTAGGCGAGACCGGTTTTTTATTTTGAGTCGGTTGCTTAATTAAATATGAATTGCTTCACCATAAGCCACTTCAATCGCATCTTTAATGCTTTCACTGATAGTTGGATGAGGGTGAATTGCATTCAGCACTTCATGATAAGTTGTTTCTAATTTACGGGCAGTAACAGTTTCTGCAATCAGTTCGGTTACATTGTAACCAATCATATGTGTACCTAACCATTCGCCATATTTAGCATCAAATATTACTTTGATAAATCCTTCAGTATGTCCGGCTGCTGAAGCCTTACCACTTGCACTCAATGGGAATTTTCCAACCTTTATTTCATAACCCTGATCTTTTGCCTGCTTCTCCGTATATCCAACGGAAGCAATTTCAGGAACGCAGTATGTACAACCAGGTATATTGTTATAGTCAATTGGTTCCGGTTGGTGATCATATTTATTTTCATTGTAGGCAATAGCTTCCACACAAACAATTCCTTCTTTGCTGGCAACATGGGCCAATGCCTGACCGGGAGAACAATCGCCAATCGCATAAATACCCGGAACATTTGTTTGGCCGTATTTATCAACCATTATTCTTCCTTTATCAGTTTTGATGCCTAATGTTTCCAAACCAATTCCTTCAATATTAGCAGCGACTCCAACAGCACTCAAAAGCACATCAGCTTCTAAAACAGTTTCACCAGTTGCACTTTTAACAGTGGCTTTTACGCCATTGCCAGATGTATCAACTTTCGTTACTTCACTACTGGTCATTATGGTAATACCATTTTTCTTATAGCTCTTTTCCAGTTCTTTGGAAATATCTTCATCCTCTACCGGAACTATTCTTGGAAGAAATTCAACAATTGTAACCTTTGTTCCCATGCTATTATAGAAATAAGCAAATTCAACACCAATGGCACCACTACCAACTATTATCATTGATTTTGGTATCTCAGGCAATACCATAGCTTCTCTATAACCAATTATTTTTTTACCATCAATTTTCATGGTAGGTAATTCACGGCTGCGTCCGCCAGTTGCAACAATGATATGCTTGGCTTCTACTGTTTGGCTCTTACCATCTTTATCACTTACTTCCAGTTTCCCTTTGGCAACAATTTTACCAAAGCCGGGGATCACATCAATCTTATTTTTCTTCATTAAGTATTGCACACCTTTGCTCATCTTATCTGCTACACCACGGCTTCTTTTAATAACGGATTCAAAATTGGGAGTGCCACTTGCTTCTATACCAAAATCCTTTGCATGTTTGATATATTCATTTACTTGTGCACTTTTTAATAATGCCTTTGTTGGTATACAGCCCCAATTAAGGCAAACACCGCCAAGACTTTCCTTTTCTATAATTGCTGTTTTAAAGCCTAACTGAGATGCCCGGATAGCAGCTACATAACCGCCAGGACCACTTCCGAGAACTACCACATCGTATGCCATATTTAAATTGATTAGTTGTAAGTAATAGAATGAGATTAACGAGCAGCGAAGGTATCTGAAAACGGGGAATTAGGCAAAAAGAGGCTGTATTACTGTTTATCTGTCTTTATAACCGTTAAAGGAATAAAATCAAGCTGTGTATTTTCTTTAAATAGTTTAGCATCTTCATTAAGCCATGAAAAAAATCATTCTTTTACTCTTGTCAGTAATTATTGGTCTTTGTTCCTACGCTCAATTGCAAGGAAACAAAGAAATTCACATTAGTCTCAAGGATGAAAACAACTTGCCTGTACATAGTGCTACAGTAATTCTTTTAAGCACTGATTCGGTAATGCTGAAAACGACAACAACAGATAAATCCGGAATTGTATTATTTAAAAATCTTGATGCTGAAAAATACAATGTACAAATTACGCATACAAGTTTTGAATCTGTTTATCTGTCTGCAATCGTTTTTAAAACCGGGTCAACAGTAAAACAAAATGTAATTCTTAAGCAAGTGGTAGCAACGCTAAAAGATGTAATGGTAACTGCTAAAAAGCAATTTGTCCAATTTGCCCCCGATAAAACAATCATCAATGTAGATGCAGGTATTGGCAATGCAGGAGCTACTGTAATGGATGTACTTGAAAAATCTCCGGGCATTACTGTTGGAAGAGATGGAACCATTAGTATGAAGGGTAAACCACAGGTAATGGTGTTGATTGACGGTAAGCAGACACAATTAGGTGGAGCGGATCTACAAGCTTATTTATCAGGAATGAATGCTTCGCAGGTAGATGTGATTGAGCTGATTGATAATCCCGGAGCAAATTATGATGCAGCCGGTAATGCAGGTATTATCAATATCAAAACAAAAAAGAACAAGCAAAAAGGTTTTAACGGTTCGCTAAGTATTAGCATAGGCCAGGGAATTTATACAAAGAATAATAATAGCTTCTCCATCAATTACAGAACAGGTAAGTTTAATCTATATGCAAACTATGGCGCAAGGCTTGGTAAAGAGAGAATGAAATTGTATGCTCTTCGGAAATATTTTGATAAGAATGGATTGGACTCGTTGTTGTTAGAACAGCCCAATGTTATCAACACTAAAATCAGTTCACATAATATAAGAACAGGGATTGATTTTTTTGCTTCAGAAAAAACAACAATTGGCTTGGCCTTTACCGGCAATTTAACCACCCGGAATTCGAATAGCATTAGTACAATCGATTGGATGTCGCCAGCATTTGTTATTGACTCAACTATTAGCACAAGAGGTACGAGATATTCTCGGTTTAAAAGAGCCGGTATCAATTTTAATGTGAACCATAAAATAAATAGCAGCAGTGAAATTACGACTGATGTAGATTTTATAAAATTTACGATCGATGGGAATCAGTATTTTCAGACACAGTTAGCTGCTCCGGGTAGCATTGCACAGACTACAAGAGGCAATATTCCTTCAAACCTGGAAATATTTACAGCCAAGATTGATTATTCAAAAAAGTTTAATCAGTTCGTTTGGGAAGCAGGCTTAAAAACAGCAAGCACAAATACGGACAATCTTGCTCAATATTATTTTAACGACGGCAGTTCCTGGTATGATGATTTGAGCCGCAGTAATCATTTTTTATATGATGAAAAAATTCATTCTGCATATAGCAGCATTGATGCAGACCATGGCAAATGGCATTGGCAGGCAGGTCTCCGGTATGAGATGACGAGTTACAAGGCAAATCAATTAGGTAATACAGTTGTAAAAGATTCCTCATTTAAAAAAGATTATGGAAGCTTATTCCCGTCAGCCTTTGTTTCTTTTAATGCTGATAGCAGTAATAATTTCACACTTCGCTTTGGCAGAAGAATTGACAGACCACAATTTCAAAGCCTGAATCCTTTTCTTGTAACACTTAACAAATACACTTTTGAAGGCGGCAATCCTTTCATCAGGCCGCAGTACACCTGGAATGTAGAGCTGGTTCATACGTTTAAACAAAAACTATCAACAGGTATTTCCTATAGTTATCTGAAAGATTATTTCTCGCAAATTTTTATTATTGATTCAAACAGTAGTAACGTAAATAAGAATATTATTATTTATACGAGAGGAAATGTTGGTACTTTTCATAACCTTGGACTTACTGCAAGTTTACAGCAACCTGTTACCAAATGGTGGAACTTGACTGCCGTAGCCGTATTCAATCGAAAAGTAATTGAAGGATTTATTTGGGCGCCATTCAAAGCAACTGTTAATCAACTTAATATTAGTTTGAACAACCAGTTTCAATTCAAAAAAGGTTGGGCGGCAGAGATCAGCGGATATTATTTATCAAACAGTCAGATTGACTTGCAGGAAACATTAACGCCGCAGGGCGAAATAGGTTTTGGTATTTCAAAACAGATTTTAAAAAACAAAGGAACTTTGCGTTTCAACGTACGGGATCTATTTTACACCCAGAACTATTCCGGCTATTCCAAATTTGAAAATGCAGATGAGCCTTTTGAGGTAAAATGGGATTCCAGAGTTGCCAGACTCACCTTTAGCTGGCGTTTTGGAAAAACGATGAAACCTGTAAAACGTTCGGGTGGAGGTGCTACAGAAGAGACGGAGAGGGTAGGAACAGGCAATTAAGCCTAACTTTGCCTCTTGAAAATCAATAAAAAAGGACTTTCCACAGGCTGTTAAGAAAAAAACAGCGTTTTGGGTAATTTCTTAAATAATAGGCCGCAATTATTCACCTTTTACCCCTACCTTTGCCGTCCAAAAATTAGTATTAATCATGGCTAGAGTATGTCAGGTAACAGGTAAAACGCCGATAGTAGGAAATAAGGTTTCCCACTCAAATATCAAGACTAAACGTCGTTTTCTTCCCAATTTGCAGAAGAAGAAGTTTTACCTGGCCGAAGAGGATAAATGGATAACATTGAAGCTTACAACAGACGCTATGCGTACTATCAATAAGAATGGTTTGATGAGTGTAGTGAAAATGTTAAGAGCTAAAGGAGAAAAAATCTAAAAGTTTTAAAGTTTAATAATCATGGCAAAGAAAGGAAACCGTGTACAGGTAATTCTGGAATGCACCGAACACAAAACAAGTGGTAAGCCGGGCACCAGCCGTTACATTACGGTTAAAAACAAAAAAAACAATCCAGAGAGATTGGAACTGAGAAAATTGAACCCAATTTTAAAAAAAGTAACTGTTCATAAAGAAATCAAGTAATCATGGCAAAAGCAGCAAAAACGGCGATTAAGAAAGATCCAAAGGCAGCAGCCGATGCAAAGAATTATTCTAAAGTGATCAAAGCTGTTCGTAGTCCAAAATCTGGTGCGTACACTTTTAAAGAGCAGATGGTTCACAAAGACAAAGTGAAAGATTTTTTGGCTCAGAAATAATTTTTTGTAATAAAACTATTTAAAAAGCTATTCGTGACAAAACGGATGGCTTTTGTTGTTTAAATTAGAGATTAGTGAATTGTGAATGATTGTAGGATTTTCAGATATGAAGATCCCATTCACCACTCACTATTCACCATTCACTTAATAATATGGGATTCTTCAATAAACTATTCGGAAAAAAGGAAAAAGAAAGTCTTGACGAAGGTTTGAAAAAAACCAAGGATGGCTTCTTTGCTAAGGTCACAAAAGCAATTGCAGGTAAAAGCACTGTGGATGAAGAAGTGCTGGACAACCTGGAAGAAGCCTTAGTTGGTGCCGATGTTGGTATTGAAACCACTGTTCGCATTATCGAAAGAATAGAGAAAAGAGTAGCAAAAGACAAATACTTGAATGCGGAAGAGCTTAATAAAATGCTGCGGGAAGAAATTGAAGCATTGTTGATAGATGCGCCTGAATCAAATAGTTATGCTTTTGATTCTGAGCTTCCTTTTAAGCCTTATATCATATTAGTAGTAGGCGTGAACGGTGTTGGAAAAACAACTACTATTGGCAAGCTGGCTTACAATTTTAAGAAAGCTGGCAAGAGTGTTTTACTAGGTGCAGCCGATACTTTCCGAGCCGCTGCTGTTGAACAATTGACCATCTGGAGTGAAAGAGTTGGAGTGCCAATTGTAAAGCAAGCAATGGGCAGCGACCCGGCAGCAGTAGCTTTTGATACTGTTCAAAGTGCAGTCTCAAAAGATGTTGATGTGGTATTGATTGACACAGCAGGACGGTTACATAACAAAGCACACCTGATGGATGAGTTGGGTAAGATTAAAAGAGTAATTCAAAAGACGATACCTGATGCTCCGCATGAAGTGTTATTAGTACTGGACGGCAGCACAGGACAAAACGCATTAGAACAGGCAAAACATTTTACAGCAACAACAGATGTATCAGCTTTAGCGATTACAAAACTGGATGGCACTGCAAAAGGCGGTGTTGTATTAGCAATTACTGATCAGTTTAAAATACCCGTTAAGTTTATTGGTGTAGGAGAAAAAATGGAAGATTTACTGGTGTTTGATAAACATGAGTTTGTTGATAGTTTATTCAATCTGGAAACTAAATAGTCGCTACTCAATACTTTCTACAGCTGTTTTTTTCTCATAACTCCGGTAAGAGTTAAAAAAAATAATAACTGCAAACCCAGCGCATATAACTGGTATCATCCAATGATTGTTTGAAAGGCTAAACAAGATAAATACTATCCATATCCCAAATAAAAGCTTTAAGAATTCTTCCATCTTCAAATCTTCTGTATACAGCAAACTGTGCAGCAAAAGTAAAAAGAATGGCCCAGTAGCCACCATCCACCAGTAATCATTCCAGTTATGCTGATTAACCGCCACTCCCAATAATGCCCATGCTTCCGGTAAAAGAAGGATAACATAAATAAAGAAAAGAGATAGTAGAATCGTAGTTTTTTTTACCGGCATATTCCGGTAAAAGCTGAGTTCTTTTTCCATAAAATTTAAAAGCCTGTAAATAATAAAACTGTGACCAATTAAAGCAGTGATAAAAATTAGCCAAAGCATACGGTCTTCAAAAACATGAGCTTCTGTTCTTGTAAAAAAGTAAATGATGAAAAATGAGAGAAACTTTGTTATTAACAATGCAAGAAATTGCCGCTGGAAAAGAAAAACTATTAGAAATTTGAAAAGGCTTGCCGGCAGAGAGATTGATAAAATATTTTTTTTGCTGCTGATTTGCTGAAGTCCTTTTGCTTTTTGCAATAGATGGCAAATAATGAAAGTTATTCCAAGTATAAGAAAAATTACTGCAAATGCTGTGTTAATTGCACCCTGCCAATGCTGTTCCTTTATCCCAACGATAATTATAAAAGAACCATAAAGCCAGACAGGTGTTAGTAGGCTTATTACTGGTCGTAACAGGTAAAAAAATCGGTTTGTTTTGTTTATACAATTTAATTCAAACAGAAAGTCATAGCTACCATTTTTACAACAACCATAAATAAATGAGATTACTTTGATTGAGTACAATAGCCAGATGGCAAGTGTAACAATAAAAAATATACCAGAGGTTAAAATGCTTTGTAGTATGCTGTGATGAAGTTCCACCAGGTCATGAAATGATGGTTGTGTTCCAAACAATAAAAAAAACAGAAAGAGAAATAGACCTGCATTTTGCCTGTAGTAATAAGCAGTTAGCGATTTTGCCAATATGTGACGAACGGCATTCATTAGGAGACTTTCAATAATTGCTTTTCATTCATGACATAAATATCAGTAAAAGGAATAAGCGATGATTCTATATCATGATGTGAAGTGATAATAAATGAAACACCTTCTTCCTTTTTTTGAGAGATGAGTTTTGTAAGTGCCAATTGTGAGGTTTGATCGAGTGTTGTAAAAGGCTCATCCAGTAATATCCATTCAGGATCTCCAATAAAGGCAAGGAGCAGTGACAATTTTTTCAACATGCCACTGGAGTAGCTTCCAGTAGGGTTGGCCGTATAATTATCAATGCCCAGCACTTGTTTTATTTTCATCACCTGTTGCTCATTTCCACCTTTCAATTTTTTGATAAATTCCACTAACTCATTTCCCCTGATAAAAGAAGGATAGGAAGGCTCGGCGGGTGAATAGTTTATTTTTCTCCGGTAAGCGGCTTGCTGTTTAGTGATGGAAATATCACCCAAAAAAATATCTCCACTGAACGGGAGCATGCCTGCAAGCATTTTTAGAAAAGTGGATTTTCCCGAACCATTGACGCCTTTTATCCAGTAAATGCCTTTTCGCAATTCTAGGTTGTCAATTGAATAAATAAGATGAGGGCCGAATTCCTTTTTAATATTTTTAAGTTGCAACATTGTTACGTAAAACTGTAGAATGAATTGCTAAAGTAATCCTAAGAAATTAACTTGGCTTAATTTACCTTTGCAGCTTTATGAAAACAAAGACGATAAAGAAAGACAAAGTCAACATCATCACCCTTGGGTGCAGCAAGAATATGGTTGACAGTGAAGTGCTGAGTGGCCAATTATTAGCTAACGAGATTGATGTGGTGCATGAGAACAAAAAATCGGATCACAATATAGTGGTGGTAAATACCTGCGGCTTTATAGATAAAGCAAAAGAGGAAAGTATTAATACTATTCTCGATCAGGTAGAATTAAAGAAAAGAGGTAAGATTGATAAAGTATATGTAACAGGATGCCTTAGTGAACGGTACAAACAAAACCTCGAAGCAGAGATTCCCGAAGTAGATGCTTTTTTTGGTACGATGGAACTGCCGATGATTCTAAAGCAATTTGAAGCGGATTATAAATTAGAATTGATTGGTGAACGTTTACTCGCAACTCCACAGCATTATGCCTACCTGAAAATTTCCGAAGGCTGTAATCGTACCTGTGCTTTTTGTGCTATCCCATTAATGAGAGGGCAGCATGTGAGTAGGCCAATTGATGAATTGGTAAAAGAAGCTGAAGGCCTGGTAAAGAAAGGAGTAAAAGAAGTAATGCTTATCGCACAAGAGCTTACCTATTACGGCCTTGATATTTACAAGAAAAGAATGTTGCCGGATTTATTAAATCGGCTGGCAGATATAAAAGGATTAGAGTGGATTCGTTTGCACTATGCATACCCGTCAAAATTTCCGATGGAAATATTAGATGTGATGCGTCAACGAGATAATATCTGTAATTATCTTGATATGCCTTTGCAACATGCAGCTAATAATATGCTGGCAGCTATGAAGCGGCAGATAACCAGAGAAGAAATGGAAGACTTAACAGCTGCTATCCGGGAGAAAGTACCGGGCATTTGTTTACGTACGACATTGATTGCAGGCTTCCCGGGTGAAACCTTGGATGATGTGGAAGAACTAAAGCAGTTCTTAACTAAACAACGATTCGACAGAGTTGGCATTTTCACTTACAGCCACGAAGAAGGTACCAGCGGCTTTGCCTTAACAGACGATGTGCCGGAAGATGAAAAAGAAAGAAGAGCACAGGATGTAATGGAAGTACAACAGGAAATTTCTTTCGAACTCAACCAAGAGAAAATTGGAAAGACTTTTAAAACGCTGATCGATAAAAAAGAAGCAGGCCGTTATCTTGGCCGTACCGAATTTGATTCAGTGGAAGTAGACAACGAAGTAGTCATTCATTCCAAAAAGAAATTACCGATTGGCGAATTCGTTAATGTAAAAGTTACCAAAGCTTACGATTACGATTTGGAAGGTGAAGTAGTTGATTAATGCTCTTTTGCTGCCCTTTCAATATTTCTGTCTGGTATCAGCCATAAAATAGCTACCATTATAATGATGGCACCAGCAATGGCAGCATGTAAAAAAGCTGCCGGTATCGCCACAGAATAAAGCACCATCGATAACATTCCTTTTCTGGATTGCTTTTCAAGTACAACTCGGAAAGTTTCATTATTCCTGTTACCATTTTGTATCACTTTCAAAAGTATATAGTAAGCAACACCACATAAGTTCAGCAGCAGGGCATACACAGCCAACGTTTTTGGTTCAAAGTGATTTTCTCCCATCCATCCAGAAGCAAACGGAATAAGCGAAAGCCAGAATAACAAATGAAGATT
>JBDSUW010000163.1:0-4095 GCA_039927535.1 Chitinophagaceae bacterium
CATCTGGATGAGTGTGTGCAGCAAATAAAACAAAGTTGTGCTATTCCGGTTATTCTTTTCCCAGGCAGTCCCTCACAAGTGAGTAAGTATGCAGATGCCTTGTTGTATCTCTCTTTAATATCTGGCCGCAATCATGAATTATTAATTGGCCAGCATGTGGTTTCTGCTCCATTTGTAAAACAAAGCGGATTGGAGATAATGCCAACCGGATATATTGTTGTGGATGGCGGAGCTCCGACAACAGTTTCTTATATCAGTAATGCATCACCAGTGCCGGCGGATAAAAACGAGATTGCCATGTGTACTGCAATGGCTGGTGAAATGCTGGGTATGAAATTAATTTATATGGATAGCGGTAGCGGCGCCAAGCGGCCTATTACAGAAAGCATGATAAAAGCTGTGGCTGAACAGATAGAAGCTCCTTTAATTGTTGGTGGCGGTATACTACAACCTGAAAAAGCATACCTCAATTGCAAAGCCGGTGCTGATGTTATAGTTGTTGGGAATGCAATTGAAAAAGATGCATCGTTGATTAAAGAGATGAGTGATGCGGTGCATAGTGTGCCTGTAAAAATTTAAATAAGTATCTTCTCAACTGCCAGCTTAATCAAACAAGCTGTATTTTTCACATTTAGTTTTGCGAGTAAATTTTTACGATGGCTGTCAACTGTAAAGGAGCTCAGAAATATTTTTTCCGCCATCAATACTACGTCAGCGGTATTATTTACAAAATATCCAAGACAAAATTGTGTATTCATAGCTTGTCCGGCCCATTCAATATTTTTTCATTTGCACTAAGAATGAATTCCTTCTATTACAACAGGATGGTCATATACAATAAATACACGAATCATAATTATACGTTGAATTCTAAATTTACCAATGTTCCTTTTCCGCTTTCAGCAGGAATATCTAACCGTCCTATTAGATAATCAACTCTGTTTGGTAAGTTGGCAAGTCCAATCATACATAAATTATTATTTCAAATGATTAGTCTAACCGTGCTTCTATTCTATGCGACTCGTACTTTACTGTAATCAATTTTGTGGCGTTGATAATATTACAATATTCTTTTAATGCTTTATCCAGACCAAACTTTGTCAGCATTTCCGGCATCGTATTATGCGCCAATCTCCGCAATTCTTTGATTGATGTATCTATCATATCCAATGACCGTTCAAATACAGCCATGTTGTCCGGGGTCAAATTTACCAGATTCAGTTTCCTTAACAGTTAGAGACAGGTAAATATGGGTTTGTATGGGTAAAAATGTGGATTTGAAGGAGTTTACCGTTTTTGCTTTTGCCATAGATTGGAATAGCAGTGATTAACCTCCGCTCCTTTTTTTATTTCCTGAAACAAATTACAGATCCTTTATAATGGAAAAAAAAGTTCAGATTTGTACCGGGTTGACATTTGGAAAACAGTAAACAAAAATAATTAAAGATTAATTTAAAATATTTATTATGAAACAAAATTTTTTATCACTTCTGGCAATCTTTTCTGCATTATCAGTTTGTGCTCAGCCCGACCTCAAAAAATACCCCGAACCGGAATTCAGTAAAGAAGTTTATTACCTGAAAAAAGACAGCGTTACTACTACAGTGCGATTGGAGAAAACATCCTCTAAAGTTGAAAGTAAAGCAAAATTGGGCGGCTTTGGTGGTTCCGAAAGTGCTTACCAGATAGAAGGCGGAAAATCAACAACAAGGTTAAATGCTACGAATACAAAATCTTTTATTTTTTCTAATGGAGCATCTGCAAAAAAAACTAATTCCCAGGCAGATTCTATGATGGCGGCTAACGGCATGGACCCATCCATGATGCAGGATATGATGGGAGGAATGAATGACCCTGCAAGTACAATTGTATTATACAAAGCGGAAAGTGCAAATGGCAATAGAAAAATTTTGCTACAGAAAAACCCTGGGGCCATGCCATTTGGAAGTAAAAAACAAAAGACGGGTGATAAATACACTTTTAGCGTTAAAAAAATAAGAGAAGGTTATTGGGAATTAGTGATAGATAAAACGTTACCAGGGGGCGAATATGCTTTTACATTTTCAGGAATGGGAATGAGTAGTAGTGACGGAAGTGTTACACTTTTTGCGTTTGGAGTTGATTAGGGATGTGGTGCACTTGTGTTCCTGTCAAAGTTTAACGCAACTCATCCACCTTTACCCTTGCAGGAGTTGCCGTTCCTGCAATTATACTTTTAGAACTTAGTGCAATTGCCTTAATAATCATGGTCATGTTTTCCATGTCCAATGTTTCTACATGATCTGTTACTTTATGATAATTTGGTTCGTTGTCCATTTTAGAAGTAGAAATTGTGTGTGCCGGAACTCCAAGCCTTGCCAATGTTGCATTGTCTGAACGATAAAATAAGTTCTGAGTTGGATATGGATCAGGATAAAAAGAAAATGCTGTTCCTGCTAAATCCATTTTCAAAATTTCGCCCATATCTGTTTTTTCATAACCGGTGATATAAGCAGAGTTCTTTCCCCATTTGCTATCGGTACCAATCATTTCTATATTGAACATCGCCACCACCTTATCTGCATCCATTTGTTTGGAAAAATATTGTGAACCAAAGCCGCCAACTTCTTCGGCCGTAAATGCTACAAATACAATTGTTCTTTCATTATTATTTAACTGCTTAAAATATTTTGCCAACATTATTACGGCGGTAGTTCCTGCCGCATCATCATTAGCACCGTTGTAAATTGAATCGCCATTCACTGGTTTACCAATACCAATATGATCGTAGTGCCCGGAGAAAACTACATACTCATCTTTTTTAGTCTTGCCAGGGATCACACCAATAACATTGGCCAATTTTTGTTCATTTATTTCATGTGTGGATGCTATTTCATAGTTTGTTGGCTCCTTATCTGACAAAACAAAAATTACACTGGTATTTGTCTTGAACATCGTATTCCTCAATCTGCTGAGATTACCGAAACTATTTGCAAAACTCTTATCTACTAAAACAAGTAGGTTGTTATTGGCCTGCAGATATTTTCTTGCTGCAGGAAAGAGATTCTCCCCCGTTTTTATAAATACTTTCTGGTATCGGGTTGTCTGATTGATATTGAGTTGCGGCTGACAGGTAATAACAATAATATTCTTTTCTTCAACTTGAGCTTCATCAAAACTTGCCGTTGTAACTATATGCTTTGCTTTTACCATTGCAAACTCCTGTCTGTAACCAGCGGCATTGTTCCATGTTTGCAAACCTGCGGTTTTAAATTCAG
This sequence comes from Chitinophagaceae bacterium, assembly GCA_039927535.1. Taxonomy (GTDB): domain Bacteria; phylum Bacteroidota; class Bacteroidia; order Chitinophagales; family Chitinophagaceae; genus JJ008. The sequence goes on from JBDSUW010000163.1 coordinate 3,258, forward strand.
CAACAATAAAATCCGCTGCTATATCTATTTCAGGCGAAAAAGTTTTACGACCCCGCATTTCATCGGCAGCTAATACTTTTTCAATTCTTTCCACTTCTTTCACATTGATTATCCCATCAATACCATTTGCGGTTGTCTGTGTATTTTTTTGCGAATTACTACATCCAGTAAATAAAAAAAATGAGGCTGATGCTATCAACAACCTCTTCACTGATAATCTCTTCATTGATAATTAATTTTTAGATTCTGATACACTGTTATCGTAGAATTGGCAATGGACAATTGGCAAATCCTGTTTGTCTATTGTCAATTGCCTGTTGATTACAAACTCATCAACTCTTTAAACTTTACTGTTTGCCTGCGGCTTACTTCAATTTTTTCGCCACCCTTTAACTCTAGCAACAAACCTCCATTAAAGTAAGGTTCTATTTTATCAATCATCCGCAAATTCACAATATGCTTTCTGTTAGCCCGGAAGAAATTTTTTTCATCCAACCTTTCTTCCAGCGCATTAAGCGATTTTAATATTAATGGCTTATTTGTCCCGAAAAACACTTTAGCATAGTTGCCTACACTTTCAAATAAACGTATTTCACCCAGCTTTACAAACCAGCATTTTTCTCCATCTTTTACAAAAACCTGATCTAACTCTGTGAGCATACTAGTATTTACAAACTCATCCGTCTCTGATCTGTTTTCTTTTCCTTCAGACAAATGTAATTTTTGAATGGCATCAGTAAGACGTTTTGGCTCTATGGGTTTTAATAAATAGTCAAGGGCATTTACTTCAAAGGCTTTCAATGCAAATTCATCATATGCAGTTGTAAATATTACCTGC
>JBDSUW010000164.1:0-15535 GCA_039927535.1 Chitinophagaceae bacterium
TCGAAGGTCCTGCATGATATGTAATTGGTAATCCACCCCGCCATTTAGCAGGTACGACAGGACCTGCAAGGCTTTGCAATAAAGGCAATGCATCTTCATAAGATATAGGCAACACAGGAATCTTCATGATAGTAATGGCTTCATTCCTGTTTAACCGCTTTGCATCTTTTGTAGCACCTATTCCAGGCGTTAACGGATCTCCCGGATAAACCGGCATATCCATCACTGAGCCCCGCTGAACTCCATCTTTAGGACGAAATGCTCCTTCCGGATAAACATCTCCCTGTGCATAACCATCATCTTCCGGATCAGAATAAATAATACAACCAATAGCACCATGTTCTGCAGCAACTTTTGGTTTTATTCCTCTCCATGATCCACCATATTTAGCGATAACAATTTTTCCTTTTACACTGATTCCCATATTTTCCAACGCCTCATAATCTTCAGGAATACCACGATTAACAAATACTAATTCAGCATTCACATCTCCATCAGCTGAGTAAGCATTGTAAGAAGGCAACTGCTCTGCTTTTTGTCCACTGGTTCTGTCTCCAGGAACAACAGGCTCTTCAAGCTTTGCTTTAAATGGTTTCGCTCCAAGTAATTCCAACAATCTAAATTTTGGTGTTGGAAATAAAACATTATAGGATACAATCTCTGTTTGATAACCCCATGATTTGAATAACCCTGCCATGTATTCAGCATTCAACTTACCTTGAGGTGATCCGATATGATGTGGATGTGAAGTAAGATACTGCATCCAGGTATCCTGATTTTTTGCATTAAGCTGTAAATCAAATTGCTTTTCCCAATCAGCCTGTTTGGAAGCGGCAGATTCACTAAAGCCCATTATTTTCTGAGCAGAAAGCTCACTAAAAAAAATAAGAACTGCTGCGATAAAATAGATTATTCTTTTGACCATAGTAATATTTTAAGATGACTTATAAACTTTTTATTTCGCCACAGAGTTCCTGCAAAGCTTTTTTTGCATCACCAAACAACATAGAAGTTTTTGGTCGGAAGAAAAGTCCGTTTTCAATACCGGCATAGCCTGGTTTCATACTTCTCTTATTTACGATTACATTTTTTGCTAGTTCAACATCCAGTATTGGCATTCCGTAAATCGGTGAGCTGGGATCTGTTTTTGCAGCAGGATTTACCACATCATTAGCGCCAAGAATCAGCACCACATCTGTTGTTGGAAATTCTTCGTTAGCTTGTTCCATTTCTAATAACTTATCATAACTCACATCTGCTTCTGCCAGCAATACATTCATGTGTCCGGGCATTCTTCCTGCCACAGGATGTATAGCATATTTTACCTGCACTCCTTTTGCTTCTAATAATTTTTCCAGTTCATGACAAGCATGTTGAGCCTGTGCCACTGCCAAACCATATCCTGGAACAATCAATACTTTATTTGCATAGCTCATTACAACCGCTGCGTCATTTAAACTGATTTCTTTGTGTTGCCCTTGCTCCCCTGTCGAAGTTGATTTTCCTCCACCGCCAAATGAACCAATCAATACATTGGTTAAGGAGCGGTTCATTGCTTTGCACATCAAGACTGTAAGAATGGTGCCTGCTGCTCCTACTAAAATACCGCCAGTAAAAACTACTTTGTTGTCATATAAAAATCCGCCGCAGGCTGCAGATAATCCGCTCAATGAATTCAATAATGAAATAACAACCGGCATATCAGCACCGCCAATTGGCAACACAAAAAATATTCCATACACCAATGACAAAAGAAACACTACATAAAAAAGTAAGGTTGTTGTATCTGCCTGCAAATTGGAAGTAATGAAAATAGCCAATACAATGCTTGCACCCAATAATAACAAGTTTATAATATGCTGGCCTTTGAATGCAAAGTCTTTAAATTTTCCACTCAACTTTCCCCAGGCAACAATGCTTCCAGAAAAAGTGATATTACCTAATATAACGCCTGCAAAAATAATTGCCATCGTTCCAGCAGAAGAAGCTTCAACCGGAAAACCCTGATCTACCAGATGATTAAATTCAATAACAGAAATTAACGTAGCACTGGCACCACCTAATCCGTTAAATAAACTAACCATTTCTGGCATAGCTGTCATCTTCACTTTCTTTGCTGCCATTATTCCTATAATTGTACCTACTGCTATGGCTGCAAAAATCCAGATATGATTTTGTAACAATCCTCCATCAGGGTTTCGATATAAAAAAATGGTACCTGAGATAGCCGCCACCATTCCTATTCCAGCAATTATATTTCCCTTTCTGGCACTGGCAGGATTCGACATCATCTTTAATCCCATGATAAATGTGACTGCCGCAATGATATATATTATAGCAAGTATTGAAACTCCCATATTTTTTTCTAAATTCTAATTTTAAAATAATAAATTCTAAATGTTCGTGTCCCCTATTTTGATTCCAGTTTACGTAATATTGAAGCAAAAATCAGCATCAGTTCATTTGCCTCCTGCTTTAAGGCAACTCTTGTAACCTCCAATTCTTCATTTCCATAAACAAGTACATGATCCAACCAATATCCTGATTCTTTACTTTCTTTTCTACAAATCCTTATCCGCATTTTTAAATCATTTGGGCCCAGATTTTCATTTGCTTCGATATAATTAGCCCCAACAGAACCTGCTGCTCTGACCAATTGCCTTATATATTCAATGTTGATAAGATCCTTTTTCAACATAAGACAAAAATCCCTGACTGCTAATGAAAAGTTCATAGTTCTATTCTCGAGGTCATATTTTTTGCTTTCGGCCATTTAGAATTTAGTACTTATTATTTAGTGCTTTGTATTTATTACTTTTTTTTCTTAAACATTTCTAACATTCTGTCTGTAACTACAAAACCTCCCACCACATTTATAGTTCCTAATAACACAGCGAGGAAACCCAAAATCAATGCGACATAATTATCGGAAGCCGCTCTGCCCATTACGATAATAGCACCAATAATTACAACTCCACTGATCGCATTGGCATGACTCATCAATGGTGTATGCAATACGGTTGGCACTCTGCTAATAATAATAAAACCCAGAAAAATTACGAGTATCAAAATATAAACCATCTGTTCATTTGCACTGATCCAATGAAATACTGATTCCATAAAAATTATTTTAATTAGTTATTGCGGCTTTTACCCGTTCATTTTTAATTTCTCCATTGTGTGTAATACAACTTCCTGCAACCAGATCATCTTCCCAATTCAAGTTGATATTATTTTCTTTATCAATAATCAATTGCAAAAAGTTCAAAATATTCTTGCCATACAATTTACTGGCATCAGAAGGCATCGTTCCCTGAAGGTTACTGTTACCTAATATCGTTACACCATTATGATTTATGGTTTCATTATTCTTTGTAAAAGGAGTATTACCGCCAGTAGCAGAGGCGAGGTCAATAATTACAGAGCCGTTTCTCATGGTACCCAGCATTTCTTCTGTAACCAGAATGGGAGCTTTTCGTCCGGGAATTTGTGCTGTTGTAATTATAATATCTGCCTTGGCAATACTTTCTGCTATTCTTTCCTGTTGTTTTCTTTTATATTCTTCTGTTTGCTCTACTGCATAGCCACCTGCCGCACTTGCATCAGCAGCACCTTCTACTTCTACAAATTTTGCACCGAGGCTCATCACTTCTTCTTTCACTGCTGGTCTTGTATCAAACACTTCAACAACTGCACCTAATCTTTTTGCAGTAGCAATGGCTTGTAATCCTGCAACACCTGCACCAAGAATTAACAATTTGGCTGGTTTTACACTTCCTGCTGCGGTCATAAACATGGGAAAATATCTTGAGTATAAGTTGGCAGCAGTAAGCACCGCTTTATATCCTGCAATATTTGCCTGCGAACTCAACACATCCATTGCCTGAGCCCTTGTAGTTCTTGGCAACATATCCATAGAAAAGCAAGTAACATTAGATGATTGAAAACTTTGCACCAGTTCCGTATTAAAAAGAGGCTGATAAACTCCTAACAAAATTGCTGAAGCATTTAATTGTATCGCAGGTTCAGCAGCATGTATACTCAACAAAATAGCTGACTGAATAACAACTTCGCTTCTTTTTTTAATTACGGCACCAGCATCAATATAGGATTGATTATCTGCAAAAGATTTTTCTCCTGCACCATCTTCTACCCATACCTCAATTCCTTTTTTGGTAAGTGTTGCCACTGCTTCTGGCAACAATGAAACCCTTGTTTCATAGGACGGCTCTTTCAACACTCCGATCGTCATTATTATTCTTGTTTTTAGTTATGCTGAAAGATACTGATTATTTAAAATCGTATAACAAAATGTTCTTTGTCAAGAAATTCTTTTCTGAAAAGGACAATACCAATAAAAAACAAATCAATTGTACAACGCACTTCCGTATGGCTTTTGATAGAGTCCCAAGCCATTTCCATTTCTTTGCTCCAATGTATATCATCAAAGATCATGATGCTGTTATTATTGATTCTTGTCAATAATTCTGTAAAGTATCTCTCTGTTGGCTCCTGACGATGATTTCCATCAACGAAAATAAAATCATAAGGTGGCTGGTTATTGATAACATCAGGTAATGTATGATCGAAATTTCCTGTTCTAATGCTAATATTTTGCAACTCTAATCCTTCAAAGTTTTTATGCGCAACTTCTGCAACTTTTTCAGAACCTTCCATTGTAATCACAATGGCAGCTGTATTGCCCAAAGCCAGATAAGAAGTGGTGATACCCAACGAAGTTCCCAATTCCAATATTTGTTTGGGTTTATACTCTTTAACCATTCTAAAAAGTAGCTGTCCGTATTTTTCAGGTTTAGCCGAGTTTTTAGCAATCGAAGATATTGTTCTCCTATTCGTTTTATTTACGGTTGAACCTGCACCAAAATCTTCAATCTCCAGCATTGAATAATCCTGTACTAACTGACTCCTTAACTTTTCAACTATTGCATATTCTCCGTAGTCCTTTCTGTCGTTAAGAATACTGGTTATAAAATGAAAGATAAAAGGAGAATGTGTACCATGGCCTTTACCATTGGAAGAAGTAAAGTAATATTTCAGGTATTTAGCAGCTAATTGAAATCTTGAGTACATATTGATGTATCAGGGAATAATTCACTAAACCCTTTCCCAGGTTTGAAAAGAATAATTGTATGCATTTTTTTCATCAGCCTCATGATTTTTCTGGCTGATCAGTTTCCATTCCTTAGGAAGAATAGCAGGAAAAAAAGTATCTGCTTCTGGTTCAGCTTCAACTCTTGTCATGTAAATCCGTTTCGCTTTCGAAAACAGCAGTTTATAAATTTCTCCGCCACCGATTACCATTACTTCTTTTGCATCTGTTGCCTGAGCTACAAACAGTGCATCCTCTATTTTTTTAACAGCAATAGCTCCTTCTGCTTTCCAGTCAGGATTATGCGTAATAACAATATTTTTTCTTCCGGGCAAAGCCTTACCTAACGATTCAAAAGTTTTTCTTCCCATCACTATTGGCATACCCCAAGTTACATTTTTAAAATGCTTCATATCGTTTGGTAAATGCCAAGGCAATTTTCCATCTTTTCCGATGGCGTTATTTGTTGCTGCTGCTACTACAAGAGAAATAATCATACCCCCAAATATAGTTTTAAATTCAAAGTTTACCTTTGCCCCTAAAGGGGAGTTTTGTAAAATTCTATTAGTGTAAGTCTCTTTTATAATATTCTGAAATAATATAAAACTAATTGATCTAAGTCTCCTCTTTTAGCCCCGATGTTATCGGGGTAGGAAGGGACAGGGGGTTACACCGCCACAGGAGCTTTAATCGCCGGATGGCATTCATAATTCTCCAAAGTAAAATCTTCAAATTGAAAACCGAAAATATCTTTCACATGCGGATTCAACTTCATTGTTGGTAATGCGAACGGCTTCCTGCTCAATTGCAATTTCACTTGTTCTACATGATTACTATAAATATGCACATCACCAAACGTATGAACAAATTCTCCCGGTTTTAAATCGCAAACCTGAGCTATCATCAAAGTAAGTAATGCGTAGGATGCAATATTAAAGGGTACACCTAAAAAAACATCGGCACTGCGCTGGTATAACTGGCAAGACAACCTCCCCCTTTCTCCTCCAGAAGAGGGGGTAACAAAAAACTGAAACATATTATGACAAGGCATTAATGCCATTTCAGAAAGTTCTCCCACATTCCAGGCACTTACAATTAATCTTCTGCTGTCAGGGCTTTTCTTAATCTGTTCTATTAATTCTGAAATCTGGTCAATTGTTTTTCCATCTTTCCCTTCCCAACTTCTCCATTGCTTGCCGTAAACTGGACCTAAATCACCATTATTATCTGCCCAATCATCCCAAATTTTAACGCCATGTTCTTTCAAATAAGCGATATTAGTATCACCCTTTAAAAACCAGAGTAGTTCATGTACAATGCTTTTAAGATGGACTTTTTTTGTAGTAACCAGTGGGAATCCTTGTTCAAGATCAAACCGCATCTGGTAACCAAAACAACTTTGCGTTCCGGTACCTGTTCTGTCGGTTTTATGAACCCCGTTTGCTAATATATGCTGAAGTAACCCAAAGTATTGTTGCATGTCTGCAAGGTAAGAAGAAAGAGATTAGCGGATAAACATGAACGAAGGTTGTGAAAAACCTGTGGAAGAATTCTACTTGTTTTTCCTTCTTGTCAATTCCCTTTTAATCAATCCCAGTTCTCTCCCTGTTTGGCCTTTTACAGAAGTATTTTCCTGAGCTCTCCGCATCAGGTAAGGCACTACATCCTTTATTGGGCCAAATGGCAAATACTTACTTACTGAACATCCGGCATGAGCCAGATTGAAAGTAATATTATCACTCATACCATAAAGCTGGCTCCAATGTATATGGGGATGATTTAAGGATAAGCCTCTTTGCAGTAACAATTGAGTTGCGTATAGATTACTGTACTCATTATGTGAAGCCACAATTAATCCGATTTGATCCAGATGTTCAATGCAAAATGCTACGCCAGCGTTGTAATCATTGTCCGAACTTTCCTTATCCAGTTGAATGGGAGATGGATATCCTTTTTCGGCTGCTCTTTTCCTTTCTTTTTCCATGTAAGCTCCTCTAACTAATTTAGCCCCCAAAATAAAATTCCTTTCAACTGATGCAGTATATGAGTCTTTAAGAAATTGTAACCTGTCGTGTCTGTAATGTTGGATAGTGTTGTAAATAACACAACGATTTTTATTAAAAGTATCCATCATTAATATAGTTAATGCATCTACCGGATCCTGAATCCAAGTTTCTTCTGCATCCACTAAAACTCCAGTTTTTTTTGCAACAGCTGTTTCGCAAATCCGCATCATTCTATGCCTAACGCTGTGCCATTCCTCTTTCTCGTCAGTGTTTAATTTTTCTATTGATGATAAATATTTTTTCATCAATGTTCCTTCTTCTTTGTGCATCATAGTATCCAGTTTCTCCAGCAATGCAAATCTTGCAAAACCAGTCACCTTAATACTCATAAATGGAATCATCGGCTGTGTTCCGGCATAATCAATAACTCTTATAAATTCATCACAAGCATGATCAAAATTTTCTTCTCCTTCTTTGCCTTCCACTCCATAATCAAGAATCACTTTTACATTGTACTCACCTAACTTTTGAGCTACAGCTTTTGTTTGTTCCAGCGTTTCGCCTCCTAAAAATTGGGAAAATATTGTATTCCGGATAATCCCTCTTATAGGTAGCCCAACTTTAAGCGACCAAGGAGCTAACCTTGTCCCTAATTTTACAATCCAGGATTTACCCATCAGGTTAAATAAGAAACGGGCCTTTTTTAATTGTTTATCTGTTTTATACTCGAATGCTAATTCAGTGTTTTCGAATGAGATTTCTGGATTTGATGTCATAGTACAATCGTAATTGAAAGCAAAGATAAGATGTAGCCAATAAGCTTAAACCACTGGCAAACAATTTATGCATATGATTTTTATCATTTTGCAGAAATATCAAAGCTTAACTTTGCAAAAATTACAGATAATGGAACCTAAAAAAGCGGCCGATAGCCTTACCATCATGACCGAGTTAGTATTACCCAACGATACTAACACTTTCGGCAACCTGATGGGTGGCCGGTTAATGTACTGGATGGATATCGCTGCTGCCTTGGCCGCACAGAAACATTGTAATTCACCTGTTGTTACAGCTTCGGTTGATAATATATCTTTTGAAAAATCAATTAAACTCGGAAATGCAGTGCATATAAGAGCAAACGTAACAAGGTCCTTTAACACATCGATGGAAGTACACCTAAGTGTTTGGGGTGAAGATCTAACTCAGCAATTCAAATATAAAAGCAACGAAGCCTATTACACTTTTGTAGCATTGGATCCACACGGAAAGCCAAAAGCAGTACCGCAACTTACTGTTGAAACAGAGGATGAAAAAAAATTATTTGACGGCGCATTACGAAGAAGACAATTACGATTAATACTCGGCGGAAAAATGAAACCGGATGATGCTGCAGAATTAAAAGCCTTGTTTGTGAAGTAATTGTATTTACTCTTTTGTAATCCAATGATGTTTGCCTTTGATCATGTAGTCTTTACTTTGCTCTATTGATTCCATTATCTGAGTAAGAATAATATCAGTTGATGCTTCAAAGTCAATTTGAAGTGGTGCTTTAAATTTAACTGACAAGACAGATCCTTTCTTTTTAAACTTCAATCCTTTCTTATTAAAAGCTCTCCAAAAGCCATTTATCACAACCGGTATAACTATTGGCTTAACTTGTTTGATTAACAAAGCAGTTCCCTTTCTACCTGGTGCAAAAGGTTTGGTAGTTCCCTGCGGAAAAGTAATAACCCAGTTCTTTTCCAATGCCCGGTGAATTTTTCTTGAATCTGACGGATCTAAACCTTTTCTTACTTCTTTAGATTCCTTATTCCAGGTTCTTTTAACAGTAAGACCGCCTGCCAATAAAAACAGCCGACTTATCAAACTTCCTTTCATGGTAGCTTCTGCAGCTACATAGTTTACTCTGGTAAAAGGATTGAGAAGATAATAAGGAACTCCCAAACGGTTTTTCTTTCCCCATTTTACTGCACAAAAAATATGAAGAAAAGTGATTACATCAGCAAAATAAGTTTGATGATTGCTGACAAATAACACCTTTTGCTTTGGCAGATTTTCAAAATGTTCTGTTCCGGAAATTTTCAGCTTATTCACAATAGCAAGACCAGGATAAGAAAATAGCCCAACAAAAAAGTAAACTATTTTTCTAACCGGATGAAAATTCTTTAACCTTTCGCCTATAGAAGCCATACAATAAAATTAACGAACAATGATGCATCAAATTAAAACAATGTAAAGAAATATAAGAAAAAATAAAAGATGAAGTGAGAAGAGCGAAACAAAATCAATAAAGAGGCCATCCATACAGGACGGCCTCTTATATATTACTAAACCTTGAAGCAAAAATTTATGGGCCTCAACGACTTCCCGCCACAACAATCTTTTCAATTGATTGTTCTTTTGTATCCATCTTTATTATTCTAAGAGAATAAACCCCGGGTTGTAAATTATATATCTGAATAGTGTTACTGTTGGTATTTCTCCATTGCTGTAATATCCGTCCACTCATATCAACAAGCATTACATCTCTCGCTGCGTCATTTTCTTCAAACAGAATATTGACATTCCCATTATTGCTTGGGTTGGGATAGACAATTGTTTTCCCAGATTGTCCATCACCTCTAACGCTTCGAATTTCGCTGTATTTGGCTTTGGCATCTAAATCTATCTGCTGTATACGGTATTGAGTAATATTGTTATTACGATTAATATCGTTATAGGTATAACTCATGATGGAGCTGCTATTGCCACCAGGTGCTTGAGTATTGATAAACACCACAGACTCCCATTTGTTATCGCCTGTATTTTTCTCAATTACAAAACCCCTGTTATTAATTTCCGTTGTAGTTTCCCATCTTAAAGCAACATTAGAATTGTTAACGCGGCGAGCAGAGAAAGTATTAAAAGTTACAGGAAGTGGACTGCAAGAAGTGGAAGGTAAAAATACAACTCTGGATGCACCTGATGCTTCACCCGAGGTTTGTGTCAGAAGTATAAAAACATTTTGATTCAAATTGGCACCTGGTACCGAACCAGTAATTGTAGTTGTGGTTCCTACTCCACCATTTATATTAAAATCGGTAGGACCACTAAGTATTGTGTCGATAGCCGGAGTAAAGTAACCATCCATATTTACATCTGCGTATACTCTATAAAAACCTTGTATAGGTTGTGCAGTAGCATTTGTAAGCGTTGCGCCATACATAAGAGAGGCACAATTTACAAATCCAGTGGCCCTTAAATAACCTGCAGAGTACTTAATTCCACAATTTACACAATGTGCCACCTGTGCTGAAGCAGATTGACTTGACCAAAGATCAGCAACAATTACCGTTGGGGTACTACAGGAAACAGGAACAGTAGTGGTTACACCTTTCAATATAAATGTAATTGAACCGTCCGGTGCTACGATTTTTGTAATTTCGCTAGCGGAAGTCATAGTTACTGATGGATCTTTTGGGTACGATGATAAAATAGTTGGTGTTGTAGAGCTATTATCAATACCAAGTGTTAAAAAATAATTTCCCAAATCTGCAGCAGTAGGAGCTTTCACTGCACCATTTGTAGTAGTTTGGCCATTTACACATTTGAAATAATTGGGATATTGATTCAGCACCCATGCATGTATAAAAATGTATTTATTTCCATTATTACTCTCGATATTAAAACTAATATCAAAAGTAACAGTACAAGATCCTGAAGTGGAAATTACATTCCTTGTGTTTTGAATAACGATGTTTGAAACGGTGCATTGGGCATTTAGTTGCTTTACACTTAAAGCAAAAAAAGCAAATAATAGCATTGAGGGTACAAATGTTTTCATGATTTGAGTTTTAATAGTTAAAAATCAAAGCCTTCAGGCTTTCGGATTATCATTTCATGAGACGGGATTTCGGGGATTTTCTAAGGAGGGATATATACTATTCAACTAAAATCATACCATTAAAATAACTGCTTGTTAACAAAATATTTCTTAAAAAATGGGGTTAATTTTCCACGAAAAATTTAATAACATCCAAAAAATACCGCATAAAAAAATCCCTTGCCAGAGAGGCAAGGGATTTTACTAATTGATATTATAGTAGCCTTTTTATTCTGCTGGCTTTACTTCCTCTGCTTCATTATTATCCTCACTATCCCCGTCCGAGCTTGCATCACCATCCATTTTCTTCTTCAAATCGGCTAAAACACCCAGATCTCCTAAAGTTGCTTTTTCTACTTTACTCTGTACACTCTTCACAGCTTTTCTGGTGTTATCAGCTTCAGTTCTTGCTTCTTTCTTTACAACTTCAGCCGCATCTACCTGACCTTGCTCCCAGATACGTGTATGCGAAACAACTATTCGTTTTTCATTACGGTCAAACTCAATTACCATAAACTGTGCAGCTTCATCAGCACCGATACTCTTACCATCTTCTTTTGACAAATGACGGTTAGGAGCAAATCCTTCTAATCCATAAGGCAATTGAACTGTTGCACCTTTATCATCACGACGGCTAACTGTACCTTCATGAAGACTTCCAATTGCAAATGTATCAGCCAATGTATTCCAAGGATCTTCTTCTAATTGCTTGTGGCCCAACTGTAGCTTTCTGTTTTCTTTATCAATACCTAAAATAACTACATCAATTGTTGCACCTACTTTAGTGTACTCACTCGGATGATTGAAACGCTTTAACCAGCTAAGGTCGCTGATATGGATCATACCACCGATACCTGGAGCTAATTCAACAAACACACCATAATTAGTAATGTTCTTCACTAAACCAGGATGCTTGCTATTCTCAGCAAACTTGGTTTCAATTTCATTCCATGGATCTTCTGAAAGTTGCTTTATAGACAAACTCATCTTTCTGCTTTCCTTATCTAAGGTTACTACTTTAGCTTCATGCTCATCACCAAGCTTAAAGAATTCTTTAGCATTGATCGGCGTATTTGCCCATGTAATTTCTGAAACGTGGACAAGACCTTCAACACCAGGCTGAATTTCTAAGAAAGCTCCGTAATCTTCAATGTTAACCACTTTACCTGTCACTATATTTCCTTCAGCAATATTTTCTGCCAATACATCCCAAGGATGAGGAGTCAATTGCTTCAAGCCAAGGCTGATACGTTTTTTCTCATCATCAAAATCAAGTACTACTACATTGATCTTCTGATCCAATTTCAATACTTCAGTTGGATGAGAAATACGACCCCATGAAATATCAGTGATGTATAACAGACCATCTAAACCACCAAGATCCATGAAAGCACCGAAGTCAGTGATGTTCTTCACTGTGCCTTCCAATACTTGTCCTTTCTCCAGTTTGCTCATGATCTCTGCTCTCTGTGCTTCAATATCGCTTTCGATAAGTGCTTTATGAGATACAACAGCATTCTTAATAGTCTCGTTAATCTTAACTACTTTAAATTCCATTGTCTTACCTACAAACTGATCGTAATCTGTAACAGGCTTCACATCAATCTGAGAACCTGGTAAGAATGTTTCCATTCCAAACACATCAACGATCAAACCACCTTTAGTTTTAGAAGTAACCGTACCTGTTATAACTTCACCGGTCTTATGCACTTCCATAATTCTTTCCCAGGCTCTTGTAATACGGGCCTGGCGACGGCTTAAATTCAAATGTCCGTCTCTGTCTTCTTTCTCCACAATCATTACTTCCACTTCATCACCAACAGCAAGGGCTGGAAGGTCACGGAATTCATTCAATGAAATCAATCCGTCACTTTTAAATCCGATGTTTAATACAACGTCAGTTTTTGTTAAACCAACAACAGTACCATTCATCAGTTGGCCATCATTCAATTGCTTGAAAGTATTGTCATACACCTGGTGATACTTTTCTTTCTCTTCCACAGAGTAAGAAGTAACATTACGTTTGTCAACATTCCAGTCAAAATCATCATGTGCAGTTTCAACTACTTCGGGTGAAGCAGCTTTTTCTTCGGCTCCGCTTGCAGCGGACTCTTCGTCTCCGCTTGTAGCAGCGTCTGCGACAGGTGCAGTTGTTGTCGCTGTAGAAGCTTCGGATGCGTCTGTAGACGTATCGCCTGCGTTCTCCTGTGCATCAGCGTTTAGGTTCTTTAAATTTTTGTTTTCAAACATTTTTTAAATCCCGAAGGGTTTTATTTCGGGGGAGCAAAGATAAAGAAAATGCCGGGTTATAGCGGTTAGAACTGAAAGGAATTTTGAATTAGGTTACCAGCTGTAACGCCTTGATTTAGCTAACGTTACGACGTTCCCTGAAGGGTACTGTTCGCTGTTCATTTGCTAATTCTTCCTATATTCACAAAAACTAGCTTTTTGCTTTATTCTATACTTAAAAGAATTGCCCGGTTAGCCCTGCCCATCTGTTGCCGGAAAATCATTATTAATAAACCGGAAATACTAAAAATAAAAGGACCGGTTTTGCTTGCCTGTAATCATCCCAACTCGTTTCTTGACTCAATTATAATTGATACGTTGTTTGATGAAACAGTTTGGTCATTAGCCAGAGGCGACGTTTTTAAAAAGCCTTTCCTTAAAATTCTTGCTGCATTAAAAATATTACCGGTTTACAGACCCAGTGAGGGAGTAGAAAATCTATCAGAGAATTATAAAACATTTGAAGCATGTATTCAGATTTTAAAAAAAAATGGAGTCATCACTATTTTCAGCGAAGGAAAATGCATTAACGAATGGCATCTTCGCCCATTGAAAAAAGGAACAGCTAGATTAGCCATTAAAGCATGGGAGGAAAATATTCCGGTAACTGTAATTCCCGTTGGCCTCAACTACAGTTCATTTACCAGATTTGGAAAAAACATGTTCATCAATTTTGGAAACCCGATACAAAAAGAAAATTTAAACTTTGATTTGGCTGATGGATTAAGGCATCAGGAATTTAATAATTTATTGCAGCATCAATTAGAAAAGTTGGTTTTTGAAATACCAAAGAAGGATAACCAAAAACAAAAAGAGCAGTTTGAAATTAAATCTTCACTCTTTAAAAAAATAGTTCTTATAATTCCGGCAATCATTGGCTATATTATTCATTTGCCACTTTATCTTCCGTTAAAAAAATATATCTGGAAAAGAAGTTCCAACAGTGATCATTATGATTCTATAATGGCTGGAATAATTATGCTCTCTTATCCTTTTTATCTTATACTGCTAATTACAATTGTTTGGATTGCTACATCCTGCTGGTGGTCAGTAGGTCTTTTACTACTATTGCCCTTTACTGCCTGGTCCTACATTCAATTGAAACCACAAATGGATAAATGACACAGGGAAGCAGTTGTATATCTGTTAGCGGAATTGTTGAACCACACCATAATCAAGTAATTATTTATAAGCAATTTAACCTTTTATAACATTACTAAAACAATACTCATAAGCCAACTTTCACTTAATTCCTAAGGGCACTTACGTATCTTTGAATGGGTGGCAAAAAAAACCAAATATCATTTAGGAATTGAAATAGACAAGCTTACAAATAGCCTTGTCAATACTATTTCGGGCGACAGCTTTCCGACAGATGTGCACCCAACCAATAAGTCCGATTTGAAAAATGCTGCAAAAAAAAGTGGTTGGCTTTTCAATTGGGCAACAGAATTTAAACTTACAGATAGAAAAGTTTTTAAACTCACAATCAGAAATAACCCCGAAATCATTCAAGGGCTTTTAAGCATAAGCGATTACGGCGACCATTATTATTTACACTTAATTGAAAGTGCTCCATTTAATTTAGGCAAGAACAAGCTTTATGAAGGAGTTCCTGGCAATCTGTTTGCGTATTCTTGTAAATCTTCATGGGACAAAGGCTATCAAGGTTTCGTTTCTTTCACATCCAAGACAAGGTTAATAGAACATTACACAAAAACTTTAGGTGCTACACATGTTGGTAGCCACAAAATGGTAATCTTCCCCCAGGAAGCACTTAAACTTATTAAAAAATATTTTCCAACTTAAATCATGAAGAAAATGGGATACATAAAAGAACCAGCAGGGGTTGATTTTGTAGTTGACTCAACTCCGTTGACAACGGAAGACAGAAAAAGAATTAGCGAGATTATTGCTTATTATAAAGCAACAGGAAAAAAAATGCCATTGCAAAAATCAACAACAAAAACCCGTTTGAAAAGTAAAAGCAAGAAAAAGGCATTGGCATAATCCAATTTAAAACACTCTGACAGAAACCACATTCCGCTTATATTGAGCTTTATGCAAGTGTAACTTCACAGAAGTATAATCAGTTCAATAAATAAGGTATTGTACTGCAGTTAAGGGCTGGTGGTTCAAAGAATTCTACACCTGCACAAAGCCCTGCTCGAAGATTGAAACTATAATTCCTTTGCACCAAATATTATTTCCCCGTTTGCTTTTTTCTTATAAGTCCTGAATAACCTGTCCCAAAAACTAAAAACAGAA
>JBDSUW010000165.1:0-29654 GCA_039927535.1 Chitinophagaceae bacterium
GGCTTTTTTTGATGTGGATTATTTGAAAAAAACGGTTACAGGTGATCGCACAGAATTTATTGGCCGCAACGGCAACTTGCAGAATCCCGAAGCCTTGTCCCGTTTAAATCTTTCCGGAAAAATCGGGCTTGCATTAGATCCATGTGCAGCAATTCAGGTTCCCTTTTTTGTAGCAGAGGGCGAAGAACAGGAAATTATTTTCAGGCTTGGCGCTGGTAAAGATTTGAACGAAGCAAGTTCATTAGCCAAACAATTCAGGGGAAAGCATACAGCAACAGATGCATTGGAAAATGTAAAAAAATATTGGGAAGAAACCACTGGCGCTTTGCAGGTGGAAACGCCGGATGCTGCTATGAATATTATTACCAATGGCTGGCTTACTTATCAAACCCTCTCCTCACGGCTGTGGGACAGAAGCGGGTTTTACCAGTCAGGAGGGGCATTTGGTTTCAGGGACCAGTTGCAGGATGTGTTGTCGTTGTTCCATGCCAGGCCAGAACTTGCCAGGGCACAAATTTTACTTTGTGCATCGCGGCAATTTAAAGAAGGAGATGTACAGCATTGGTGGCATCCGCCGGTTGGCCGAGGTGTACGCACCCATATTTCAGACGATTATCTTTGGTTGCCTTTTGTAACCGCTTATTACATTAAGCACACAGGTGACATTGCCATACTGGATGAGTCAATTGATTTTCTCGAAGGCCGCCTGTTAAACCCGGAGGAAGAATCTTATTTTGATCTTCCGCTAGAATCTCACACGCCTGCCCCTTTGTATGAGCATTGCGTTCGGGCAATCAAACATGCGCTCAATTTTGGCGAAAAAGGGTTACCATTAATTGGTACCGGCGACTGGAATGATGGCTATAATAAAGTAGGGCAGCATGGTAAAGGCGAAAGTGTATGGCTTGCATTTTTTTTGTATGAAATTCTCAATCACTTTGGAGAAATAGCAAGTTTACATAACGACCCAACGTTTGCGGATACCTGTAAAAAAGAAGCAGATACATTAAAAGCAAATATTGATAAAAGCGCCTGGGATGGCGAATGGTACAAGCGGGCCTGGTTTGATGATGGAACGCCGCTGGGATCTAAAACCAATGACGATTGTAAGATTGATTCTATTGCCCAAAGCTGGTCTGTTATATCAGGAGGCGGAAATGAAAGCCTGTTAAATACTGCTATGGATTCCGCATATAAAAATTTGGTGCAAAAAGATGTGGGCATTATTCAATTACTAGAGCCTGCATTCGATAAGTCTGATCTGAATCCTGGGTATATAAAAGGATATGTACCCGGAGTAAGAGAGAATGGTGGCCAATATACACATGCTGCTGTATGGATGATTATGGCATTTGCCAGGTTAGGCAATAATCAACGTGTCTGGGAATTGTTAAATATGATCAATCCTGTAAATCATGGTAAAACTGCGGAGACACTTTCCATCTATAAAGTAGAACCTTATGTACTGGCGGCCGATGTGTATTCCCGTGAGCCTCATGCCGGACGTGGAGGATGGACCTGGTACACTGGTTCTGCGGGCTGGCTATATCGCTTGATTACAGAGTCTTTTCTTGGTTTTCAGCAGGAGGGAAATAAATTAAAATTTATCCCCTGCATTCCAAAAGAATGGGAATCATTTAAAGCGCAATACCGGTATAAAAATACAGTCTATCATATTGAAGTAATGCAAATCCTTGCTGGTGAAAAAATGATTGTAACAGTTGATGGAGTAGAGAAGGAGGAAAATATGATTACACTTATAGATGATGGGGTTGAACATAATGTAGCGGTAGCCGTTAGTAAAACATTTAAAAATGCCGGACTTTGAGAAATATGCAATACCTGTTTTGCAACCTGGCACTACTCATGCAGAAGCCACTTTAATTATGGGTGTATTTGTAAGGGATGTTATGAAATTAAATTGGGAAAACCGAAACTTTAGGGTGTTTGGTCCTGACGAAACAGCATCAAACAGGCTCTTACATATTTTAGAAATTACAGGCAGAACATCTACTGCCGAAATTTTAGAAAATGATAACCATATTTCACCTGATGGAAGGGTAATGGAAGCATTGATCGAACATTTATGCCAGGGATGGCTCGAAGGGTATTTACTAACAGCAGGCATGGTTTGTTTTCATGTTATGAAGCGTTTATTCATATTGTAGATTCTATGTTTAATCAACATACAAAATGGTTACAGAGTTGCCATAACATTCCATGGCGGCGGCCAATAGCATCTTTAAATTATTTGCTTACATCGCATGTGTGGCGATTTAATGAGACTGCAACCGAAAAGTGAACACCCACATGGATTAAGCGACAAAGATTTTGATGATTTATTTACGAAGGATAAACCAATTATTTTTGCATTTCATGGCTTCCCTTTGCTTATTCATCGTCTTACTTATCGCCGCACCAATCATGCTTAAATGCATGTACGTGGCTACAAAGGCCAAGGAACTACAACAACAGCTTTTGATATGGTAGTGTTAAACAATTTGGACAGATTTCATTTAGTATGTGACGTAATAGACCGTGTAGCAAGTTTAGGATCAACTGCCGCTTACATTAAACAGGATATGCAAAATAATCTGATTGATCATAAAGCATATATTGAAATACATGGTGAAGACATGCCGGAAATAAGAAAATGGAAGTGGACAAAGTGATTTATTGCTCTTAATTTTTGTTTTATAAGAAATGTAGGATTAATTATACGTTTATAAAGAAATGAAAACAATACTACCTCTCCTTTTTTTTATCCCTGTTATTTCCCTGATATTGGGAGTAGTATTCTATTTCATAATTCTAAAAAAAGCAACCGATAAAACAGTTTTTAAACGATTTACTTTTATTACTCTATACTTGCCTTTATACTAAATTTTGTTCGAATAAGTCTGGTTGGGAGCAGAACCGGGATTGTAACTTGGAGTATAACATAATTTTATAACCATTTTCAATAATTATGTAAACTTTAAAACCCACTGTTACATATCTTTAAACCCGTAATTAGAGATCCTTATCTCGAAAATGTCATTGAATCTATAGGTTCTAAATACTGACAGAACACTTAACTTTGGTATGTGAAAAAAGCGATAGTCATATTTTTATTACTTGTATATGGTTTCACCTCTATGGGTGCCACTGTGTATGTTCACTACTGTATGGATGAATTCGCCGGTTGGAGCTTATTCAACGGTAAGGATGAAAAATGCGGCAAATGTGGAATGGAAGAAAAGGATAAGAAAGGTTGCTGTAAAGAAGAAAATAAACAGTTTAAGCTAAAAGTTGACCAGCAGAAAGATGAATCTGCGCAATTGGTAAACCTGGGTGCTTCACAGGAATTAACTGTTCCGGTTTTTGAAATAAATTCTTACTCTTCTATCTATAACTCAAAGGATTTCCCCCTTTCTCATGCACCACCTGGTATTGGCAGGAACAAGTTGCATGTTCTCCATTGCATTTTCCTTATATAATTTAGTGATCTCTCAGAAATTACCTGTGCAATACGATGTGCGGGGTAATGGGGTGTTTCTGCACCTGTATCATTAATAATTAAAAAATACAATCAATGAAAATAATGATCTTCCTGGCAACAGCAGCCCTCCTTTATGGAATAACTGCTAAAGCCCAAATTAATAATGCCAGAACTGAAACCGTAAAAATTTATGGTGACTGTGGCATGTGTGAAACAACAATCGAAAAAGCAGGTAATAAAAAGAAACTCTACAAAACCGACTGGGATGCGGATACTAAAATGGCCTCGATTACTTACGACAGTAAGAAAACAAATTTAGATGCAGTGTTGAAAGGCATTGCTCTTTCGGGGTACGACAATGTAAAATACCTTGCCCCCGATGAAGCCTACAACAAACTTCAGAACTGTTGCAAATACAAAAGAGAAGAAAAAAGAACAGTTAAAGCATTTGCGGAGAATCCAATGACGGATAAAATGGGTTCTATGCCAGACCATGCAGGCCATAACAATGAAAATATGACAGTTGATAAGCAGGAAACCAGCCAGTTAAAAGCTGTATTTGATAATTACTTTGCTATAAAAGATGCATTGGTAAAAACCGATGGTGCGACAGCGTCTGTAAAGGCATCAGCTATACTTACCGCATTAGATGCTGTGGAAATGGGCAAACTAAAAATGGAGGAGCATGACGTTTGGATGAAGGTGGAAAAGAATTTAAAGTCAGCTGCTAAACAGATAAAAGAAAATAAAGAAACAGCCCCCCAGCGGGAACATTTTATGTCTCTTTCTAAAGATATGTATGAATTGATAAAAGCCTCAAAGCCTCCAACAACTATTTATTACCAGTTTTGCCCGATGGCCAACGATAATAAAGGTGCAAACTGGCTGAGTAAGGAGAGTGCAATTAAAAATCCATATTACGGATCGCAGATGCTTTCCTGTGGCAAAACGGTAGAAACAATTAAACAGTAACTCTGATTCAACAGCCTTTGTATTACTACTAAAATTTAATTAATGAAACAATTACTAACTATACTACTTATTGGATTTGCTGTAACAACATTCTCCCAGGAAAAAATAAGTTTTTTAACCCCGCCTTCAAGCCCGGAAGCTTCATTTACACAACAGTTGGTAAAAGGTGAAATAAAAATAACTTATTCCCGGCCTTTAGCCCGGGGTAGAAAAATATTTGGCGGACTGGTTCCATTTGATAGTCTCTGGCGAACTGGAGCAGGCGGGGCTTCTAGCATTGATTTGTCCGAAGAAATAATAATAGGCGGCAAAAATTTCCAACCTGGAAAATATGTACTGTTTACTATTCCCGGGGAAAAGGAATGGACAATTATCATCAATGCGGATACCACCTTACACGGCGTTTTTGGATATGACAGTAAAAAAGATATACACCGCTTCAAATTACAACCGGAAAAAACAGAGCATTTCCGCGAAGCATTTACTATTGAAGTAAATGAAATAACCAGCAGGGGAGAAGGATTTCTTTCGCTTAGCTGGGAAAAAACTATAATTAAAATCCCTCTCAGGAGCCCGGAGGATGAAAAAGTAATGGCAGAGATTAATACACGGCTGATTAATAATAAAGAACAAAATGCAGTACTGCTCTACCAGGCAGCCAACTATTATTATACCACCAGCAGAGATTTAAAACAGGCGGCTGCATGGGCCACGGAAGCAGAAAAAGCAGATAAGGAGAATTTTGACTATCCTAACCTGCTGCAAAAAATTCTGGCCGATTTAAAGGATTATAAAGCAGCTATCCAGGTCGCCAGGAGGGCCGTTATGTTGGGAGAAAAGAAAAAGATGACAAATGCGGTTACAAGCCTGAAGAAACGAATAGCCGAATGGGAAAATAAATAAAAACAGTTCTTAAAAAATAATATAACAAATAAAATCTTTTAAAATGAAAAGTATATTTTTTGCTGCCCTTGTAATGGCATTTGTATTTACCGCCTGCAATTCAAACACTGATAAATCAAAAGATACAAAAACTGAAAAGGAAACCACACCCACTGAACAAATGTATGCCTGCTCCATGCATCCTGAAGTGACAGGAAAAAAAGGGGATAAATGTTCAAAATGTGGTATGGAGCTTTCGGTTCCAGTAGATAATACGGGAACACCCATTCCACCAGCGGGGAATAATTCAGATACAACAAAACCTATTTCAACAGTTACTCCCTCCAGTTTTTCTATCAAAGGAATTATAAGTAATTATTTGAAATTAAAAAATGCGTTAACCAAAGACGATTCAAAAACTGCTGCTACTGCTGGCGAAGCCATCGTAGCAAATCTGGCCACTCTGGATGCAAACAGTTTACCTGCTGCGCAGAAAAAGGCCTTTACCGATGTAGCAGGCGATGCCAAAGAGCACTCCGAACACATTGGTGCCAATTCGGGTAAATTAGACCACCAACGAGAACATTTTGCCATGCTTAGTAAAGATGTAAACGATTTGATAAAAACTTTTGGTGCAGGACAAAAATTGTACCTGGATTTTTGCCCGATGTATGACGATGGCAAAGGAGCTAACTGGATCAGTGAGACCAAAGAAATAAAAAATCCTTATTACGGAAGCAAGATGCTAACCTGCGGGTCTGTGAAAAAAGAGTTATAGGATGAAAAAACTTGCCCGGAAAATAGTAATTATTGGGTTTGTTATTTTCTTATTGATGCAGTTGTATCAGCCTGCCCGTAATAAAGATAACGGACAGGTGTTGTCATCGCATATTACAAAAATGCACCCCCTGCCCGATAGCGTCAATGTAATTTTCGAATCCTCCTGTTATGATTGTCATAGTAACAACACCAAATATCCCTGGTATTCATACATACAACCGGCCCGGTTTATTATGGAAAGGCATATCAGGAATGGAAAGAAGGATTTGAATTTCAGTGAATTTGGAAATTATTCCAGGAGACAGCAGGAAAGTAAATTAAAAAGCATCAGTAAGCAGGTGAAATCTGGGGACATGCCATTGGCATCTTACATTTTCCTTCATAAAAATGCAAAACTTACTTCCAGGCAAAAAGAAGCTGTGATAAGATGGGTGGATACAACTTTGAAAAATTATGAATAAAAAATTCTAAGTAAAAAATAAAAGTAGCTACATGAAAAAAATATTTCTTATAGTTTTTGGATCAGTCCTGTATTCTTTTGCCTATGCCCACGAAACAAAAATCATGAATACGGGTAAAATGATCACAAACGAACCTGTACAACAGGTTACATACACTTGTCCTATGCACCCCGAAATACATGCTACCAAACCGGGCAATTGCCCGAAGTGTGGTATGACGCTGGTAAAAGAAAAACCTAAAACTGTTAAACAACCAGTAGCGAAGAAGAAAGATCCTGTACCGGTGAATTCAAATAATACTGACTCGCCTGTAACCTACACTTGTCCCATGCACCCGGAGATACATGCTACCAAACCTGGTAATTGTCCCAAGTGCGGAATGAAACTGGTAAAGGAAAAATCAAAACCAGTACAGCCACCTGTAGTGCAGAACCCGGATGAAATTAAAATGCCTGAAGATTCTATGCAGGTGAATTCAAATAAAGACCAGCCTGTAACCTGGACCTGTCCCATGCATCCTGAGATTCATTCCGATAAGGCGGGCAACTGCCCTAAGTGTGGAATGAAGCTGGTAAAAGAAAAACCAAAAGCAAGTCAGGACCAGCCTGCAACCTGGACCTGTCCCATGCATCCTGAAATACATGCCGATAAGCCTGGCAACTGTCCAAAATGCGGAATGAAACTGGTGCCTGAAAAAACAAACCAGGGCCAAGATGATATGGATATGTCCATGAATGATAATTTTACTATTGCCAAACGGAATTTAGGACCAATCAAAACAATTGTCAATACTACAGCACCACGAACTGTTAGGTATGATATTTATTTAAAAGACACTATTGTAAATTTTTCAGGTAAACCCAAACGAGCCATCGCTGCCAATGGACAGATACCTATGCCAACCCTCACATTTACCCAGGGCGATACGGCGGAAGTATATGTACATAATTTATTAAATGAAGAAACGTCCATTCATTGGCACGGTCTCTTTTTGCCTAATAGAATGGATGGTGTACCTAATATGACACAGATGCCGATCAAGCCGGGTGCCACTTATATATACAGATTCCCCATTATCCAGCATGGTACACATTGGTATCATAGTCATACGCAGTTGCAAGAACAACTTGGAATGTATGGAGCATTTATCATGAACAAACGGGAAGAATGGGACATCCCAACCATTCCCATCGTTTTAAGTGACTGGACGGATATGAAACCTAAAGAAGTGGATCGTTCCCTGCATAATGCCACTGATTGGTTCGCCATTAAGAAAGGTACAACCCAAAGTTATTCGGAGGCGATAAAAGGTGGTCATTTAAAAACAAAAATCACCAATGAATGGAAGAGGATGAATGCGATGGATGTAAGTGATGTGTATTACGAAAAATTCCTGGTTAATGGGCAAAACCAGCATGAGCAACAACAGTTCAAGGGTGGTGATAAAGTAAGATTGCGGATCGCCAATGCAGGCGCATCTTCCTATTTCTGGCTTAATTATGCGGGAGGCAAAATAACAGTGGTGGCCACTGATGGAAATGATGTGGAACCTGTAGAAGTAGACAGGTTGATCATAGCTGTTTCAGAAACGTATGATGTTGTAGTTACGATCCCTGCAGACAGTACTGCTTATGAATTTTTAGTGACCCCGGAAGACCGGACAAAATCTGCTTCCTTGTGGTTAGGAAAAGGGATCAAACAACTGGCTTCACCTTTACCAAAGCTGAAATATTTTGCCGGTATGAAAATGATGAATGAAATGATGGCAATGAACGGTGACTTGCTCCCAATGGGAATGGAGATGAGTAACCAGACCATGGATATGAATAATGTAATGTACCCGGAAGTAACAGGACCGGAAAATCCGGCTGACACAGCAAAAACGGGTACTATAGAGGAAATGAAAATGGAAACTAAAATGCCAATGCCTGCCCGTTCCGAAGGCGGGGAACATAGCGGCCACAATATGGCAGGGATGGATATGGCTCCCTCTCTTTCGGAGAGGGCGGGGGGAGAGGCCGATATAGTAACGCTGAATTATGCCATGTTAGCAGACCCCAAAAAAACAACTTTGCCTGCAGGTCCACTAAAAGTTTTAGAATTTGATCTGACAGGAAATATGAATCGTTATGTATGGACCCTGGATAATAAAACAGTTTCAGAATCTGACAGAATATTAATTAAGAAAGGCGAAAATGTAAGGATCATACTTTTCAATAATAGCATGATGCGGCACCCGATGCACCTTCACGGGCATGATTTCAGGTTATTAAACGGGCAGGGAGAAAACGCTCCGATGAAAAATATAATTGACATCATGCCAATGGAACGAGATACGATTGAATTTGCCGCCACTGAAAGCGGGGATTGGTTTTTCCATTGCCATATTTTATACCACATGATGAGTGGGATGGGTAAAGTATTCAGGTACGAAAACTCTCCCCCCAATCCTGATATACCAAACCCCAAACTGGCACAACGGATGTTATTCAAAGATGACCGGATGTTTCACTCGATGGCTGATGTAGGAGTGGAATCAAATGGATTTGATGGAAAAGCCATGATCGCTAACACCCGTTACGAGATCAGCACAATGTGGCACCTTGGTCATAAGGATAGCCATGGCTATGAAAGCGAAACCATGATAGGCCGTTATTTGGGAAAAATGCAGTGGTTGTTTCCCTATGTTGGGTTTGATTATCACTATAAGGAAGAAGGCGGCCCTAAAAACTTATTTGGTAACGAAGACAAGAATATGTTTGGCCAGGTAAGCAATAAAAATGATCGGAAAACAGTAATCGCAGGTGTAGCTTATACTTTGCCCCTGCTGGTGATTGGTGATTTGAGGGTAGATGGCAACGGTAAGTTCCGATTCCAGTTAAGCAGGGAAGATATTCCCATTGCTCCACGGGTGCGGTTCAACTGGATGGTAAACACAGACAAGGAATATGCGGCAGGTTTCCGATATATTCTTACAAAATATTTTTCCCTTTCCTCTCACTATGACAGTGATATGGGGTTGGGAGCTGGCATTACAATAACCTATTAAATAAGTTCTTTCTATTCTTTAATCTTTAAAATCAGCATCATGAAGACAAAAATTCAATTAGCAATCGTACTCTCAACCGGCCTTTATTTTCTTGTAAGCTGCGACAATGGGAAAACAACAACTGATAAAGAAAAATCTGATACTACCGTAATCACGGAGATGAAAGGTGATAGTATGGATAATAAAATGGATTCCGGTGGAATGACAAAAATGGATAATGGATTGATGAGTTCGATGAAAACCATGATGGACAAGATGAGCAGTATGAATATGAGTGGGGATTTTGATTTGGATTTTGCCAACATGATGATAGAACATCACAATGGCGCAATCAGCATGTCGGAAATTGAAGTTGCCAATGGGACAGATGAAAAAATGAAAAGCATGGCACAAAAAATAATTACAAAACAAAAGGATGAAATAGTACAGCTCCAGGAGATAATAAAAAATCATAAGAGTTCCGGAATGAAACATGGAGAAGGTGAGTTGAAAAAAATGCATAGAGAAATGGAAGCTGAAATGAACAGTATGCAAATGAATGGTAACACTGATAAAGACTTTGCAATGATGATGAAAGCACATCATGAAGGCGCAGTTAAAATGTTCAAAGCAGAATTAACTAATGGAATGAATGACCGGTTGAAACAAATGGCTAAGATGGGAATTAATGACCAGACTAAAGAGATCAATGAATTTAAATCATGGATGGATGGTAATAAATAAATACCTGCAATATTCTTATTCAATAATTTTTTTAAACATTTAATTTTAAAAACATGAGTCACGGAAATCATCAACAAATCATCGCTGCGCTAAACAATTGTGCGGCAGAATGCAATCATTGTGCAACTGCTTGTTTAGATGAGCAGGATGTAAAAATGCTTTCAAAATGTATTAAACTCGACATCGACTGCGCTGAAATTTGTACTCTTACTGCATCTCTTTTAGCCAGGGATTCTGAACATGGCCATCATCTTTTAAAAGAATGTGCTGAAGTTTGTAATGCCTGTGCAGAAGAATGTGAAAAACATGCAGCGATGGGAATGGAGCATTGCAGAAAATGTGCAGAGGCTTGCCGGGCCTGCGCTGATGCATGCAGCCAGCATTTAAAAACATAATTTAAAAACAGACCTCACAGGGTTTTAAAACCTGTGAGGTCGTAAACTACCTGCATCTTTCAGTAAAAAACAAACATGAAAAAAATATTCCTTTCAGTGGCAGTGATTATAAAGTGGATGTAAATATTGATGGTAAGTATGCTTTTGCAGCAGAAACATATAATTACACATTAGTTCGGGCTAAAGAGAAAACAGATATTGATTAGAATAAGAATAAATCATTCAATTTGGAACATCAAAAACAACGCTATACATGCCCTATGCATCCCGAAATAATTAAGGATGAACCCGGAGATTGTCCTTTGTGTGGAATGCATTTAGTCCCGCTAAAAAAAACGGATGATGAAAATGCACCTGCTGCAAAACCGGCGCAAATGGACCATAGCAAAATGAAAATGCCTGCCCCAATATCATCCGGGGATAATGCACCTGCTGTGCTTCATCAAAGTAAGCAACAATATACTTGCTCCATGCATCCTCAGGTAATTAAAGATGAGCCGGGTAAATGTCCCTATTGTGGCATGGTACTTATTCCACTAAAAAAAATGGAAGGTGCTAAAGGCGGCCATAATAAGCATGTGAACATGATTGATGATTTCAAAAAACGCTTTTATGTAGTGTTGATTTTAACCATTCCTATCATGCTGTTATCGCAAATGATACAGCATTGGATAAACTTACACATTAGTTTCATCGGATCGCAATATGTTCTGTTTGCATTATCATCCATCGTTTTCTTTTATGGCGGCTGGCCATTCCTGAAAGGATTGGTTGACGAAGCAAAAGCGAAGAGTCCGGGCATGATGTTTTTGATTGGCTTTGCCATCAGTGTTGCATACATCTACAGTGTGGCTGTAGTATTTGGCTTGCAGGGCATGGATTTCTTTTGGGAACTGGCAACGCTAATTCTTATCATGTTGCTGGGGCATTGGATAGAAATGAAATCAGTGATGGGTGCATCAAGAGAATTGGAATTACTGGTGCAACTAATGCCGGCGGATGCACATTTGGTGACAGGCGATACGATTAGTGAAGTAAAAACGGAAACGCTGAAAGAAGGCGATATCATTTTAGTGAAGCCGGGTGAGAAAGTAGCCGCAGATGGAATTATTAGTGAGGGTCAAAGCTATCTGAATGAAAGTATGATGACCGGCGAAAGCAAGCCGGTAGAAAAAAAGATGAATGACAAAGTAATTGCAGGCTCCATCAATGGCAATGGTTCTATTAAAGTAACTGTTTCGCATGGTTCGAAAGACTCCTACTTATCACAGGTAATTAAATTGGTGGATGATGCTCAAAATTCAAAATCAAAAACACAATTATTAGCAGACACCGCTGCCAGGTGGCTTACTATAATAGCTATTGTAGCAGGTATTGCCACTTTTTTATATTGGTACTTAACTGGACAAAGCCTCGCATTTGCCATGGAAAGAATGGTAACAGTCATTGTTATTTGCTGTCCGCATGCATTGGGTCTTGCTGTTCCTTTGGTGGTTGCTAAATCAACAACCATTGCTGCAAAGAGCGGCCTGCTAATTAAGAACAGAACCGCATTTGAAAATTCAAGAAAGATAACGACCATTGTTTTTGATAAAACAGGAACATTAACTATTGGTAAGTTTGAAATTTCAAAAATCGTTCCCCTCTCTTTTGGAGAGGGGTTAGGGGTGAGGTCTGAAAACGAATTGATTCGCATAGCTTCTGCACTGGAACAAAATTCGGAACATCCCATTGCCACAGGCATCATGCAAAAAGTAAAGGATTTACAATTAACTGTTCCTGTTGCCGAAAATTTTAATGCAATTACCGGCAAGGGTGTAGAAGCAAAAGTGGAGGGCAAAGAAGTAAAAGTGGTGAGCCCAGGTTATCTAAAAGAAAAAAATATACCCTTTCCTGCTGATTTTAAAACAGACCTTGCAGAAACAGTTGTTTTCGTAATTATTGATAATACTTTAGCCGGATATATAGCCTTATCAGATGCCATCCGCCCAGAATCGGCAGACGCTATTGCAACCCTGAAAAAAAATGGTATTAAATCAACGTTACTGACAGGGGATAATAATGCAGTTGCAAAATCTGTTAGCGAAACATTGGGCATGGAAGGGTTTTTCGCTGAAGTATTACCACATCAAAAATTAGAAAAAATAAAAGAGCTGCAAAGCAAAGGCGAGTTTGTTGCTATGACAGGCGATGGCGTGAATGATGCCCCTGCTTTGGCACAGGCAGACATCGGTATTGCTTTAGCTTCCGGCTCTGATATTGCGGCGGAAACAGCGGGAATAGTTTTAGTAAACAGCAATCCAAAAGATGTAGTGAATTTGATTTTGTTTGGTAAAGCCACTTACCGTAAAATGATACAGAATTTAATCTGGGCAACAGGCTACAATTTAGTAGCCTTGCCATTAGCGGCTGGTGTATTGTACAAGCAGGGAATTTTATTAAGCCCGGCTGCAGGTGCAGTGTTGATGACGGTAAGCACTGTTGTGGTTGCTATAAATGCAAGTATGTTGAAAGTAACTAGTAAGATATAAAGATATTTTTTTACTACGGGTTACAATGAGTTGCTTTATCCCTATACTGTCTCAGAGATTGAACTATGACAGAAAGCATTAGCAGAAGATCCGTCTGTATTTAACAATTTACCATAATTTTAGAAAATTGCTGGACTATCTTATAGAGTATGTTTGAAGACATACATACTATTCTCTGCTTATTTTTATATTTTCCATTGCCATTTTGACACTTATGAAAAAAATAACCCTTTTCATTTTATTCATCGGTAGTGTATTTCTCAATCTTCCTGCACAGCCAACGCAGGGGGATAGGCTTATATCATCTTTGTCAGCTGCAAAAACAGATGATACTCGCCAGGATATAATGATGGAACTGTTCGACCTCTACGAGAACTTTTCGGTTGACTCAAATATGTATTATGCTAATAAAGTTTTAGAAATCGGAAGGGAAACAAAAAATCTATTAATTGAAGCCAGGGCACTTGATGAAATTGGTTATGTATATTATAGAATAGATAACCGGCAGAAATGTCTCGAAATAACGTTGCAGTCACTCAGGCTGGCAGAGAAGACTGGTAATCCACGCCTCATTGGAATTATATATATTGGATTAGCCAGCGTACAAACAGATGAAAAGGCTATACCCTATCTAAAAAAAGCGATCGGGTACCTGGAGAATACAAATGGATATAAAGAACTTTTAATTGCATTGAACGATATAACAATAGATTATCTGCGTTTACAACATCCTGATTCAGCTTTAATCTATGCACAGTGGGCTTACAAATTGATTCAGCAGCATAATTATAAGACTTATTCTGGTTATACATTAGGATCATTAGGGACGATACAATTGAAGCTCGGAAATACAGGTCTGGCATTTGAATATTATAAATTAGCGGTCAATGATGCCATAGCGCAAGGGTCTGATCCTTTACTTTATAACGCTTACAACCAATTTGTGCAGTTTTATCAGGAACGGGGAAACAATGATTCTGTCATGTTTTATTCACAACAACTTTATCACCTTGCACAAAAAGGTCCTGTCAGATGGATGATTACACCGTCCCGTATATTTTATGAAATTTATAAAAAGCAGGGGAAAAGTGACAGCGCATTGAAGTATCATGAAATTTATAAAGCAGCACAGGATAGCTTGTATAGTACGAAAAATATTCAAAGTGTGCAGGCGATGAGTATTGAAGAA
Source organism: Chitinophagaceae bacterium (assembly GCA_039927535.1). GTDB lineage: Bacteria > Bacteroidota > Bacteroidia > Chitinophagales > Chitinophagaceae > JJ008. The sequence goes on from JBDSUW010000165.1 coordinate 14,464, forward strand.
GATTTAAGACAGAAAGAGATCCTGCTGGAAAAAAAGAAAAAACAGGAAGAACGAAAACACAGTATTCAGTATGCTGCAATTGTAATCGGGATCATTATGCTCCTTGTATTATTTCTCCTGTTAAGCCGGAGTATTATTGTCAATGAACAGCTAATAGAATATTTTAACGTAATTGGGTTATTAGTTGTTTTTGAATTTATAAACCTTGTTTTGCATCCCTATTTGGGAGATCTCACTAATGACTCACCTGTTTTAATGTTGTTAATAATGGTATGCATCGCCGCCATTTTAGTTCCGTTGCATCATCGTTTAGAAAAATGGCTCACGGGCAGATTAGTAGAGAAAAATAAAAAAATCCGTTTAGCGGCAGCAAAGAAAACGATTGAAGTGCTGGAGGAAAATCCTGCGATTCGTTGAATTTAAAGTAAACAACTAATAAACATGATGCAAATTATTCAGCAGGTAATTCATTATTTTCTGCATTTTGTTTTTCCTTTGGGAATTGCTTTTCTGTTTTTTAGGATGAAATGGAAAAAAGTGTATCTGTTTTTCCTGTTGACAATGCTGGTGGATGCTGACCATCTGCTTTCTAACCCGGTTTTTGATGTTTGCCGCTGCAGTATCGGCTTTCATCCCCTGCATAGCTATCCTGCCATTATAGTTTATGTATTCATGCTTGCACATCCAAAATCCCGCATCATCGCAATTGGTTTATTAATGCATATGGTTACCGATTATATTGATTGTTTATTTATCACCTATAACTGCGCATAAATTAATTGTATTTAATTGGTAGGATAGGAGCGAATTATTTTCAGTAAGAAATATAATTATGATACTCTATATTAATTGGAATATAAATCCTGAGATTTTTAAATTGGGGAGCTTTGCAGTAAGGTATTATTCTTTATTGTTTGCAGTTGCGTTCCTGCTTAGTTACAAAATCCTGGCAAGAATCAGATGTGCCATGGGCTTTTATATTTAAAAAAGTGGATTTGATACCCCGGCATCCGGCACAATTGTATGAGGCCGTCTTGTATCTCTTCATTTTCGGCATTCTCCTGTTGCAATATAGAAATAAAACAGAAAAATTCAGAGATGGTTTTATTTTGGGATGTTTCCTTTCTATGCTTTTTTCTGTAAGGCTGCTGTTAGAGTTTATAAAAGAAATCCAGGAAACTTTTGAAAACTCACTTCCCCTTAACATGGGGCAATTTTTAAGTAGGCTTCATATCTGTCATCATCATACAATGCATTCCTTACATCAATTGCATAACTTGCACCATCCCTAATTACTGAATAAATAAGACCAATAAATGACCACTTGCCAAAAAATCAGCTTTTTATTATTATTATGCATATTGGGTTGCAAAGAAACAGAAAAGGATAAAGCTCCTGCTGCTCCTTCAGACCGGCTGTTCGATAAAGTAAGGCTAACGGATTTGGAGAATAATTCCATCGACCTGAAACAATATAATGGGAAAACGGTTTTTCTCAACTTTTGGGCAACCTGGTGCAAACCTTGCATTGTTGAAATGCCTTCTATTGAAAAAGCACAAAATATCCTGGAAAATGAGGAGATTGTATTTTTAATGGCTTCCAGTGAAATGGTAGAAGAAATTAATGCATTCAAGGTTAATAATAAGTACAAATTTGTTTATGCCCGGGTCGAAAACAGTGAAGAGATTGGCATCCAGGCTCTTCCAACTACTTTTATTTTTGATCGGGAAGGGGTACTGGTTTTTTCTGAAATGGGTTCCCGGGTCTGGGATGATAAAAATAATATTGATATGATCCGTACAATAATAAGTAAAAAATGAATAAAAAATTAACCGGCCTGATCTTGGTCGTGGTAACCTTAGCCTGTAATTTAGAAACAAAAGAAAATGACAAGAAAACAATTCAGGTTTCTGCTGACAAACTAAGTAAAATAAAATCTATTGCTTCTCCTGTAGATACCGGAAGTGCAGAACCCTATTTATTCACTGATAAAAACGGTCTTGTCTATTTATCATGGATTGAAAAAAAGGGAAAGGAAAATTATTTTAAATTTTCAATGCTTGAAAATGATAAATGGTCGCAACCTGTAATAATAAGCTCAGGCAATAATTGGTTTGTAAACTGGGCCGACTATCCAATGCTGGCAGCAGATGGACCTAACAATTTAATGGCACATTTTTTAGCAAAAAGTAGCGATGGCAAATATGCATATGATGTAAAGTTTTTAAATTCTGATAATAGTGGAAAATCTTGGTCACCTGCAAAGACACTTCATGACGATGGCAAACAGGCTGAGCATGGATTTGTTTCAATGCTTCCTTACAATAATGATTTTTTTATTTCGTGGCTGGATGGAAGAAATACCGGCATGGAAGAAGGCAAAGGAGGTCATGAAGGCCACCATGGGCAAATGAGTGTTCGGGGGGCTATTATTGATAAGCAAGGAAATAAAAAAGATGAATGGGAACTGGATAACCGTGTTTGTGATTGTTGCCAAACGACTGCAACTATAACAACCAATGGCCCAGTTGTAGTTTACAGAGACCGTTCGGACAATGAAATAAGGGATATGTCAATTGTCCGGTATGTAAACGGAAACTGGACAACGCCACAAATTATTTTTCCTGATGATTGGCGAATTGAAGGTTGTCCGGTAAATGGTCCAAGAGCTGATGCAATTGGTAATAATCTTGCCATTGCCTGGTTTTCTATGAACGATAAAAAAGGGGAGGTGAAAGTTATTTTTTCTTCTGATGGTGGTGCAACATTTGGTAAACCGGTACAAATTGATGAGGGCAATACAATTGGAAGGGTGGACCTGGTGATGCTGGATGAAAAGACTGCAATGGTTTCCTGGATGGAAGGATCATCAATAAAAGCCATTAAGGTTCATAGCGACGGTAAAAAAGAATCTTCTATTATGATTGCTGCGTCTTCTGAGTCAAGATCTTCAGGATTCCCGCAAATGACGAAATCAGGTAATGATTTAATTTTCGCATGGACGGATGATAAAGCAAGATCAATCAAAGTGGCCAAATTGAATATTACAAGTAAGGAATTGTAAATCATTTTATTGGATAATTCATCTGCCAACTTTTTCCCTTAAATATTTTTCGGAAAGGATTGTAATGAGTTAGTGATGTTGTTTAAAATATATTATATTTGTCTAAACTAATATTTAGACAAGACTAAAAATATATTTAAAGCTATCGAATAATGAATCGCTTTCTAATTATCATTTCTGTTTTTATCATACTTATAGCAGCTTGTATTTCCTGTAATAAACTTCTGCCTGCTGCGCCTGCTGATGATGAGATACTGGATGGCCCGGTTGACGGACTGACCACTGCACAAAATGCAAGGTTTCTTGCAGGTGATGTGGCGTTTAATGATGAAGTATTTACTGCAGCAACTGGTCTTGGACCCATATTCGTTGCTACCTCCTGCGGGAGTTGTCATGCTGGTGATGGTAAAGGACATCCCTTTACAATGCTTACCCGTTTCGGGCAAACAGATGCTTCAGGAAATCAGTTTCTACATTTAGGCGGTCCGCAATTACAACACAGAGCTATGCCTGGTTTTCTACCGGAACAAATTCCAAACGGCGCTACATTTTCAAAATTTATGCCGCCAGCTAATACAGGACTTGGTTTTTTAGATTTTGTTCCTGATGCTGCAATACTTGCTCTGGCAGATGAGAATGATGCAAATGGCGATGGGATTTCCGGAAGACCTAACTGGATCAATGCACCGCCATATGTCACATTACGTACAGCATCAGTTCCGCAAAACGGGAAATATATTGGCCGCTTCGGTAAAAAAGCAGCCGCTTATGATTTACTGCACCAGACTGCCAATGCCTATAACCAGGATATTGGTATCGCTTCATCTTTTGAACCGGTTGATACGTATACTGGTCAGGTAATTGATCCCGAAATAGCAACCAATATTGTAAATGATGTTGTGTTTTATTTGCAGACATTAAAAGCACCCATTCAGCGAAATCAAAATGATGCTGCCATGCAAAGCGGAGGTCAGCTTTTTTTAAGCAGCGGATGTGCCAATTGCCATACACCGCAACTAACCACCGGTGCTTCTCCCATTGTAGCTTTAGCCAATAAAACTTTTTTCCCATACACAGATATGTTATTGCATGATATGGGACCGGGATTGGACGATGGCTATACGGAAGGTTCTGCCAGTTCCGCTGAATGGCGTACACCACCGCTATGGGGATTGGGTTTATCCAAAAATTCACAAGGAGGGCAATATTTTTTGCTGCATGATGGAAGGGCAAGAAGTTTTGAAGAAGCTATTACAATGCATGGTGGCGAAGCTTCACAAAGTAAAACCAAATTTCAGCAACTGACTATGATTGAAAAAGCATTGCTGATAAAATTTCTCGAATCACTATAGAAATGAACAGAAGAAAGTTTTTAAAAAATAGTTGTACAGCTTGTTTGTCTGCCACCGCATTGTCGGGAGTAGTATCTTCCTGCACAGCTACCCGTTATATCAGTGGTTCGTTAGGAAAGGATGGACTGACTGTGGATATTAATGAATTTAGTAATAAACAAAAAGGCAGATCATCTTATCATTCCTTTATTATTATCAGGAATGAATCATTGCAGTATCCAATTTGTGTATATCGGTTTAGCGAAAAAGAGTACTCAGCTTTGTGGATGAAGTGTACACACCAAGGCACAGAATTGCAGGCATCAGGTGATTACCTCCAATGCACTGCACATGGAAGTGAATTTGATAATAAAGGAACAGTGAAAACCGGACCGGCAGACAGGAACTTGAGAAATTTTCCTGTAACTCTTTCCGGCAATGAGCTTTTTATTGATTTGAGAGCAATATGAAAAAGATATTAGCACCGATATTTCTTGTCATTTTTTCTTTATCTGTTAACGGACAAATTGACCCAAGCTTACTTCGACGGATACCGGCGGATACCATAACACCCAAGATGAATATGGATGCAATGTATAACCGTCCATTTTTGCAAGTTGGAAAATTACCTGTAGCGTTGGGCGGATATGCTGAAGCAAATTATCAATACCTTCAACAGGATGGAATTACAGAAGGCCATCAGTTCCAGATGCGGCGGATGTCATTATTTGTTTCATCTTCTATCGCCAACCGTATAAAGTTTTTAAGTGAAATTGAATTTGAAGACGGTGCGAAAGAGATAAGTATAGAATTTGCTTCGCTGGATATTGAATTCAATCCCTTGTTAAACTTCCGTGGCGGTATTGTATTAAATCCCATCGGGGCATTTAATCAAAACCATGATGGTCCCAAATGGGAGTTTGTGGACAGGCCAATTTCTGCAACACAACTATTGCCGGCAACATTCAGCAATGCAGGTTTTGGACTGTATGGAAAAAAATATAGTAAGGATTGGGTCTATGCGTATGAAATTTATCTGACCAATGGTTTTAATGATAGGATCATTTCTAATACAGAGAACAAAACATTTTTACCTTCTACCAAAGAAGACCCTGAGCGGTTTGAGGAAAGTTTTAACGGAAGTCCTTTAATGACTGGAAAATTAGCTTTACGAAATAATAAAGTTGGCGAGTTGGGCATTTCTTATATGGGTGGTGTATATAACAAATACAAAGAAGATGGATTGGTATTGGACAAGAAGAGAAGAGTAAATATTTTTGCTCTCGACTTTAATACAACTGTCGCTGTCACAAAAACTTTTATCAATAGCGAATGGGCTTGGATAAAACTGGATGTGCCGGACACATACACAGAGCAATTTGGAGAAAAACAACAGGGGGGCTTTATAGACTTTGTTCAACCAATTTATAAAAAGAAAGTGCTTGGCTTTGAAAAATCTGTTATCAATGCTGCTTTGCGACTTGAATATGCAGACTGGAATAAAGGAAAATTCAGTTCTACCGGCGAAAATATTGCCGATGAGATTTTTTCTATCGTACCCGCTATCAGCTGGAGACCAACCTCACAAACAGTTCTCAGATTAAATTACCGGTATAACTGGCAAAAGGATATTTTAGGAAATCCTGCTTCGAGGCTGGCGGGATTTCAATTTGGAATTTCTACTTATTTCTAATTATTTATATTCTTCTCTTTTGTATCCTCACAGCATTTAATATAGCCAATAATGCTACTCCCACGTCAGCTATTACCGCTTCCCATAACGTTGCTATCCCACCAGCTCCTAATATCAATACAAATATTTTTACAACCATTGCCAGTATAATATTTTGCCAGACAATGCTCCTAGTAATTTTTCCAATTTTTATTGCCTTGACAATTTTTGATGGTTGGTCATTCTGAATTACAACATCAGCTGTTTCAATGGTGGCATCACTTCCCAAACCGCCCATTGCAATTCCTGCATCTGCCAGGGCTACCACCGGAGCATCGTTTACACCATCACCAACAAAAGCAATATGTCTTCCTTCGTTTTTAAGGTTCTGCACTTTCTCTACTTTACCCTCCGGTAATAAATCACCATAGGCTTCATCAATACCCACTTTTTTTGCAACCTCATCCACTACCGATTGCTTGTCGCCTGACAGCATCACTGTCTTAATATTAAGGCCATGCATTTCTTTTACTGCCTGCACTGCATCCTCCTTTATTTCATCGGCTATGGTAATATAACCTGCATACTGGTTATTGACAGCCACAACAACTATCGTGTCAACTATCTTTTCAATTTCTGAAGGATAGTTTATGCTGAACTTTTTTAAGAGTTTTACATTTCCCGCAAGCATTTCTTTGCCATTCACTTTGCCTTTTAACCCATGCCCGGAGATTTCTTCTACCTGCTCTGCTTTAAAAGCATTAGCTTCTTCGCCTACAAATTCGGTAATAGCTTTTGCAATGGGATGTGTTGAGTTTTTTTCCAGTGCTGCGGTTAGTTGCAGCAGTTCTTTTTCATCCAAATTTACAGGAGCCACCTGTTGTACTTTAAAAACACCTTTGGTAAGCGTTCCGGTCTTATCCATTACCACGGTATTTATTTTTGTCATCACATCCAGGAAGTTTCCACCCTTAAATAAAATTCCGTTCCGGGATGCAAGGCCGATGCCCCCGAAATATCCCAATGGTATAGATACCACCAATGCACACGGACAACTGATCACAAGAAAAACCAATGCCCGGTAAAACCATGTTTGAAAAATATAGTTATCTACAAAAAAATAAGGCACAAAACAAACTGCCACCGCTAAAAAGAAAACGATTGGTGTATAAACTTTTGCAAACCTGCTGATGAATAATTGTGTTTGCGATTTACGGGCTGTTGCATCCTGTACCATTTCCAATATCTTGCTCAGCTTGCTGTCTTTAAAAAGTGCTTTCACTTTTACTTCCGCCACTGTATTCAGATTAATCATACCTGCTAAAATAGTTTCACCATTGTATTTCGTGTCAGGCTTGCTTTCTCCGGTTAATGCTGCAGTATTGAAGGAGGCATTTTCAGAAATTAATTCACCATCCAATGCCACTTTTTCACCGGGTTTTATTTGTATGATTTCATCTAACTCTACCATTGATGGGTTTGACAATATAGATGAACCCTTGCGTATAACTGTTACTTCATCTGGCCTTATATCCAGTAATGCTTTTATACTGCGTTTGGCATTACTGACGGCAGCATCCTGGAACCATTCTCCAATGGAATAAAAAACCATTACTGCCACAGCTTCGCTGTATGAACCAATTGCAAATGCACCAATAGTTGCTACACTCATCAAAAAAAACTCATTGAAGAAATCGAACCGCTTTGCCTTCCTGAATGCCATGTATAGCACATTGTAACCAGCTAACAGGTAAGCAGCAATAAAAACAAATAAATCAACAAGGAAAGGCGGCTTGTATTTAAAACCAAATTCGAGGGTTAGCATTACTGCCAATATCGCCAATGATAACAGCAATTGCCAATGACTTTTCCAACCGGCTGCTTCTTCGCTGCCGTGGTTGTGTCCGTCATCATCTGTATGTGTTTCCTGCTGCTTTGGTAATGCCTTTTTATCATCTGCACCGCAGCAATCTTCGTTTTTATCTTTATTTGAATTGTTCATGACTGATTATTATGAAATAAAAAATGATATAATACCTGTTATAATTAGTGTCCATCCTGTAATGATACCTGCCTTGTGTTCTACTGAATGCCAGTTAAGTTTTAATATTCCTTTGTATGCAAGCCTAACCCATAGTACCATTCCTGTAACTGATATAATAAGATATAAGCCTGCGATTGTTGCTACTGCCCACCAGCCTTTGGTACCGGCCATTAAAAAGTAGGCTTCAATTTCAAGGCAGGGGGAAAGAAATATTGCTACTACTAAAGCCATTATGATTTTTAATTTTGATACTGCCTATTAATATTTGGTTCATTACAAATGATTTTTTCTTTGGAAACTACAGAAAAGAAAATTTTGTACAGTATTAAAAGGGGTTGTATGATTTTCTTCAATACACTTTATCCTTTTGAAGCCCCTTTCAAACCTTGCACTCATAGCCGCCTCATTATATTGTTGAATTTCCAAACCACTGCATTTTGTTGGACCGTTTTCGGAAAATGTGCCTATTACTAAGCAGCCATTTTCTTTTATTCCCTTTTCTGCAATAGAAACATATTTGTTTATAGATGCATCATTTGTGAGAAAATGAAAGGCTGCCCTATCGTGCCAAAAATCAAATTGAACAAGGGGAATAAATTCTGTAACGTCTGTAACTACCCAATGTACTTGTTTTGCTTTTTCACCTAATCGCAGCTTTGCTCTTTCCAAACCAATTGAGGATATATCAAGTACCCATATATTTTGATACCCCTTGTTTAACAAAGCATCAACTAAATGACTATCCCCGCCACCAATATCAATGATGTTAGCAGTCAGTGGCAGTTGGAATAATTCCAAAAACTCTATTGAAGTTTTTGGATAAGGCTGAAACCAACTTACTTCGGTTTCCTGTTTAGTAGCAAAAACATTTTCCCAGTGTTGTTTTGTATTTTCTTCCATACATTTATTTTAAGCCATTTAGCTGTCCTAGTAGGCAATAAAAAAGTGTGAGCAAATTGCTTGCCCACACTCTTCAGTATTTGTATTTACCAGTAGTTTTACACCATTGCAGCCAATGCCATCAAAGATGAAAGCATGACTACGCATTTCCAGCAATTGAGCCTGTTCATATTTATTAAATTTAGTGATGTAAAAATACATACTGTTAAGTTTGCTTATTGTTAAATTTAAAGGTGCTCTTATTAATTCTTAATACCCCTGAAATAAGAACTACCAGTATAAAAGAAATGATACCACCGTATAAAAATTCTTTATTTTGAAAACGGGTGCCTAAAAATCCAGCAATGGGATAACCGATTGCCCACCATAAATGACTCCAGGCAAAATGAGCTCCATATACTTTACCATGTTCTTCCCGGTTAATATTTTCAGCTATTAAAATCTGTGAAGGCATTTCTGCAAAACTCTGCCCTAACCCCGCTATCAGCCATAGAATAAGTAATGGATAAAAGCCAACATAATTGGCAATAGAAATACTACCAGCTAGCATTAAAACACCAGTAAGTAATAATCTCTTTTTTGATTTTGTTTTATCCAAAATACCGGATAAAAATGCGGCAATAGTTGCACCTATCCCAAATGCCATCATTACCCATCCATATTCTTTACTGCTTAAGTGTAAACCGGCCTTTATATACGTTATTGTATTTACTAAAACAACGGCGCCGGCAATGGCTGCGGCTAATTCTATTAATAATGCAAACCGGATATAGGTATCGTTGTATAAAAGCCGTGTGCCTTTTTTTATGTCAGCCCAAACAGATAGCCTTAATTTATTTGCATTTTCAGGAATAGATAAAAGGCTTTTTGGTATAAAAATAATGAGTACCGCTGCAATGATGAATGATGCTGCATCCAGAAAAAATATTTCCCTTGCGCCCAACCACACGGCTAAGATACCTGCAAGCCCGGGGCCTAATACGCCCAATAATTGCCAGGTGGCATTTGATAATGAAATGGCTATTGCATAATCTTCTTTTTGCTTGACCAATTGTGGTAATGCAGCTTTGTAAGCCGGGGTAAAAAAAGCATTGAAAATATTCAGTGAAAAAATAAGTAAATATAATTGCCATTCCTGTGTAATGAAGGGTAAACAACCCACTATCAGCATCCTAGCAAAGTGAGTTATGTATAAAATTCTCTTTCTGTCAAAATTATCTGCCAATACACCTGCATAGGGGCCAAAAACAATAAAGGCGGTAACCCTTAATGTTAGGGCAGTAGCAAGAATAGTCGCCGCATTATTTCCCCCCAGGTCATAAGCCAATAACGCAATGCCTACCCATGTAAAGGCATCACCAAGCAGGCTAATGGTTTGAGCAAAGTAAAGCTGTGCAAAGCCCTTATTTTTTAATGGGTTAAAATATTTACTGATTTTGTTACTCATGATTTTTACCTTCAGTCCTTATAAGTTGTGATAATTAATAATAAGCTAAAGACGTAAGTATTTTTTTATTCAATTTTCTTTTCAGCTTTTTCACTGTTCTCAACGATGTCACCAGTTTTAAACAGAATATTTTTCATAACAATTTGCCACTTCTCCTTTTTCCTGAGTAAAAATTCCAGGTCCATTGCAAAATGGATGAACTCTTCTTCCTGGGCCTTTTCCATTATTTTTTTTGCAACTTTATCTTTCTCTACAGATATGCGCTGCTCATACCAACCGATTGCTTCGGCTTCTTCGGTTAAAGCGGTGAGCATTCGGGCAAATGTCCGGATTGCCTGAGATAATTCTGCAGGTGGCTCGTGATACTGATCAAATCCCATAGTTTTTGTTTAAGGTTAATAAATATTGATTGAGTTCAATGTTAAGGTCGTTTTAAAATGTTGTATTTTCTCAAATGAAACTATTCATCTTCTGTATTCGTCATTTTAGCCAGAATAAAAAATGCTCCCTTCACTACAATTTTTGCATTGACAGGAATTTGTTTCAGCAATGTTATTTCACTGTAACCTACATCTGTTGTTCCTTTGGCAACCGGTATCTTTTCAAATGTGATGCCGGATTCTTTGATTTGATCTTTTTCTGTAGGCTTTACACTATCAGCATTTGCTGCATATTTTTCAGATTGTACAAAAATATAATCCTGTCCTTGATAACTTACGATAGACTCTGTGGGTACGGCAGAAACTGTGGCTTTATCCAGGCTTATATTGGCGGTAACATTCATGCCGTCAATCAGCCCGGTTTTATCGCCCATAACTTTTGCATGTACTGGAATCGTTTTGGTATTGCTTTCAAATGCAGTGCCGATAGAAAAAATTTCAGCATCATATTCTTTACCTGCATTATTTGTTACGGTGAAATGTATGACCTGTTTGGCTTTTAGTTTTGCCAGGTCTTTTTCATATACATATAAATCCAGATGCAGTAGTGAATTGTTTACAATTTCTGCAATGGGTATTGAAATATCTACATTCGATCCCAACTGTACCATTACCTTGCTCACTGTACCGCTGATGGGAGCCCTCACTGTTACAGAAGAGGAAAAACCTTGTGATGCACCCAACGCCGATAATTGTTTTTGCAAACCTGAGCGTTGCGTTTTTAATGTAGCCAGTTCTGTTTGCACCTGCTGTAATCTTTTCAAAGGTGCTGCATTACCTTCTACCAATTCTTTCTGTCTTTTAAATTCAATTTCTGCCAATGCTATTTGCGCATTAACCTGTTGCAACTGCTGCTGCATCTGTATTAAGTCAGGATTTACTATCGTTGCAATAGCCTGACCTTGCTTTACAAAAGTTCCGGGCTGTACCAGCAAGGTTTTAATAACGCCACTTAATAACGGCGTTACAAAAGCTTTGTTCTGATTGGGAACTGTCAGAATGCCATTCGCTTTTATTGAATTGGTAAGTTCCTTTTGTTCTATAGTACCTAATTCAATTCCAATTGTTTTTATTTGTTCGCTGGTAAGCGTTGCCATGTTTTCATTGGCATGTCCTCCACCTGCTTCTTCATGAGTCTCTTCCTCAGTTATTTCGCTATCGGCCTTTCCTCCACATGAAGTAATAGCTGATAAAGTGGCTATTGATATAAACAGGATAAAATACTTTTTCATTATTATCATTTTATTGGTTGTTGTAATAATTAAATTGAATGATGGATTGATTGTACTGGTTCAGTACATCAAGATAATTTCTTTTGGTGTCGATAGCCTGGCTGAGAAACTGGCTGAGTTCTGCAAAGCTGATTTCCCCAGCAGAATAACTCAGCGTTGCGGCTTTAATAATTTCTTCTGACTGTTTTAATCCTGTTGCTTCATAGAATTGCAGCAGTGCTATCTTAATTTCTATTTCAGTTAATGCCTGTTGCTTTTGTGTGGACAACTGTTGGTTTTGATACGCCAATTGTTTTTGCTGTATATCCACTTCGGCCTGTGCCGCTTTTATTTTGTTTTTATATGCCGTACCGCCAAACAAAGGAAATGCAGCGGTAACAGAAAACCCAGAGTAAGGATTGCTTGCACCTGATAAACGCTGTGTGAAAAATCTTCCGGAAAAATCCGGCTTGTTAATATTTTGCTGCACAACAATATTTGAACGGGCAATATTTATATTTTGCTGTTGTAATGCCAGTGATGGGTGCAAGGAATCTATTCCACTCATAAACAGAGAAAGTTTTTCAAGCGGTCTGTCTAATGGCAATAGATTGGCATCTAAATTCAGCAACATCATTAATTGTTGTTGTTGAATAATTAGCTGTTGCCTGTTTTGTTTAAGGGCTGCCTGAAACTCCCTCATCTTTGCTTCTGCTGAAATTCTTTCCAACCCTGCTGCTTCACCGGTTTTAACTCTTAATTCGGCAGCTTTGAATAGGGATGTATAAATGCTGTCCAGCCGCAGATGCAGTAACAGTTTATCCTGCAAATACCAAAGTTCATAATAGGCTATCCGTACATCTCTTTTAATAACTGCATTTAGCGCTGCCGAATTAAGCTGATAATATTTCAATTGCTGGTTAAAATATTCCTTCCTTGCTTTAAATAAACCAGGCCAGGGAATACTTTGCGAAACACCAATTTTCAATACACCTTTATTATCATCAGGCCGCAGGTCTTCGTTCTCCGCAAAAAGACCTGTCTTTGGTATTTCGTTTGCTGTTTTTATTTCTAGTTCTTTCTTATTGATTTCTGATTGATTGATGTCGAATTGCAGATTATTTTTTAATGCTGTGTCAATAGCCGCATTAATGCTGATACGCTGTGCCGGCTTTGGCATTTGCTGTGCCTGCAAAGAGGATGAAAAGATAATTGCTATTAAAAGAAGCGGCGCAATTGTTATCGGTTTTACTTTCAACTTCCCTTTACCGTTGAAAAGTATATACAAACAAGGCAAAACAACCAGAGTTAAAAAAGTTGCTGTAATTAAACCACCTATTACCACTGTTGCCAACGGTTTTTGCACTTCAGCTCCTGCACCGGATGAAAAGGCCATTGGAATAAATCCCAGGGCGGCCACACTGGCAGTCATCAATACAGGGCGCAATCGGATTTTAGTGCCTTCAAGCACCCTTTGTATTACATCTGTCATACCTTCTTTTTTCAATTGATTAAAAGTGCTGATTAATACTATACCGTTTAGCACCGCCACGCCAAATAAAGCTATAAATCCAATGCCCGCTGAGATGCTGAACGGCATACCACGAATGAGCAAGGCAAATACTCCGCCGATTGCAGACATAGGTATGGCCGTAAAAATAAGTGTTGCATGTTTCAAAGAATTGAATGTGAAAAATAGCAAACCAAAAATCAGTAGTAACGAAACCGGCACGGCTATGCTTAATCTTTTAGATGCCTGTGCAAGGTTTTCGAATGTACCACCGAAAGTAAAATAATAGCCGGTTGGCAAGATTTTTTTTGCCGCTAATTTATCCTGAATTTCTTCTACTACACTTTTAACATCCCTGCCCCGTACATTAAAACCAATTACAATTCTACGTTTTGCATCTTCACGGCTTATTTGTGCGGGACCTTCTTTGAATGAAACAGTTGCCACCTGGCTTAAAGGAATCTGATTGCCATTGGCAGTTGGTACAAATAAATTGGATACATCATCTAACGATGAACGATAGACACTGTCTAACCTTACCACCAAATCAAACTTCCTTTCATTTTCAAAAACAACCCCGGCGGTTTGCCCTGCAAATGCAGTTGTAATTACCTGGTTTACGTCTTTTATATTCAGGCCATAGCTAGCCATAAGGCTGCGGTCATATTCAATTGTAATCTGCGGCAAACCCGCTGTACGTTCAATTTGTGGTGCAGTTGCACCTTTTACTGATTGAATTATTTTTGCAACTTTCGGCGCTAAAGCAGCCAGTGTATCTAAGTTTTCTCCAAATATTTTAATGGCAACATCTTGTCTGATACCTGTCATCAGTTCATTAAACCTCATCTGGATGGGCTGGCTTGGTTCAGCTATTATGCCAGGTATTTCATCTAACTTTTCTTTCATCATTTCCGCCAGTTCATAAAAGTCGTCTGAAGATTTCCATTCTTTCTTTGGTTTTAAAATCACCATTAAATCTGATGCTTGCATGGGCATAGGATCTGTTGCTACATCGGCTGCACCCGTTTTACCCACTACCATTTTTACTTCAGGAAATTTCTTTAGTATCTTTTCAGCTTGCAGTACGGTTTCTACTGTTTGGCTTAATGAAGAACCTTGTGGTAAAACAAATTCAATAGCATAGTCTCCTTCTTCCAGCGTAGGAATAAACTCACCACCCAATTTATTAAAGACAACAATACTGAGTATCAGTAAAGCAAGGGTTATGGTTACTACAACTCCTTTAGCTTTTATTGCCTTTTGCAAAACGGGTTGGTAAATACGTTGTAGAAAATCCATCATCCTGTCTGCAATATTTCTTTTGTGTGCCATCTTCTTTGAAAGAAACAAGGCACTCATCATAGGAATATAGGTAAGCGATAAAATCAATGCTCCCAAAATTGCGAACCCCACTGTTTTAGCCATTGGCCCAAACATTTTTCCTTCAATACCACTCAACGAAAGAATAGGTATATAAACAATAAGAATAATTACCTGGCCAAAGGCTGCAGAACTCATCATCCGTTTGGCGCTTGCACCTACGGCTTCATCCATTTGTGGTTGAGTTAGCTT